>JAAEQP010000357.1 GCA_024231375.1 bacterium
GATGCGACCGGCGAGGGCACCGGTCCCACACCTTCAGACGGTCGGCGGGCAGCGAAGGACGTCGCCGGGTGAACGAGATCCTTCGCGTTGCTCAGGATGACGGAGTGGGCATGCCCCTGCATCACGCACATACCCTCCACGTCATCCCGAGCGCAGTCGAGGGATCTCTTGCCCCAGCAACTGCTCTGGAGCGCCTGAGACCAGGAGCGGAAAGTCCGAAATCCGGGACCGTGGAGTTGTCGAAATCGCCATCCGTGCGAAGGAACAGAAGCGAAGAAGCGGGACTGACCCCAGCGAGCGGAGCGAGACGGGTCTGTCCCTCGCTTCTATCGCGGCCTTTGCCCTCGGTCCAGACCTTCTCACCAGCCCCACTGTCCCAGGAGGCATCTTCCGCAGCTTCACCCCATGTGCGGACCCCTTCCACGACTCAACAGTTCCCAGTTTCGCGTCCCCTCTGGCGCATGAGCGGACCTGTGGTGTACTATCTTCGCCGGGGGCAGCAAACCACCTCACGCTGAGGCGCGGAGACGCAGAGAGCCGGAGAAGAAGGAGTGGGGGAGACTTCACGAATGGGACAAGAGAATCCAATGACCGACGGGCCGGATGTGATCCAGCAGTTTGAGTGCGCGGCCGTGGGCAACGGGGAATCCTGGCCCACACGCTTCGACCTCATATGGGCGATACCGCTTTTCCCGCTGTGGTTCGCCGAACTGGTGGCTTCGGTGCTGCATCTCTCGGGACACGTGTCGGGCGACGTGGAACGAATTGTCGGCAGTCTGTGGACACCTTTCGCTGCGATCATGTGTTGGTCATGGGCACGCCACATTCGGCGTACCGGCCGACCGAAGTGGGCCGCGCTCCTCTACGCACTCGCCATTGTCTCGACGGCTGCTCTCGGCCTCTACCTGGCGCTTCTGGTGACGAAGTGAACGCCAGGAAATGGATAGCCCACTTCTTCCTGCTCGCCTGCACGGGCGTATGTTCGGCGGGGGTGTACGAGATGTACCTGGGCGCTTTCCGTTGGTCGGGTACCTTCGAGAACGGCCTGTGGCCATGGTTCAACGACACCGGCGGACCGATTGTCGTGATGGCGACGCTGGTTTTGGCCGCGTGTCTCTGCGAGCGGCGGTACTTCTTCCCAATCTGGTTTCACGCACGCAGGCGCCGAGGGTTGATCGGGCCCGAAACCGCCGACTCCTTGCTCGAACAGCAAAGGCCGTCGAGACTCTCGAAGACATTCCTGGTTCTGGCCCTTCTTGTCAGCGCGTTGAGCCTTGCCTTTGTCGTTGACGGGTGGCGGCGCACGGGATACAAAGAGGAGAGAATGGCCCGAGACATTCTTGTCTTCCTAGTGGCCATAGTCGGTGGCGTCTTCCACACGATTCTACTGCCTTACGCAAAGGACGGGAGATGAGTAACGCATCCCCCGCGCCGACCACCCGCGAAGTAGTGCGTCCCTTGCTCATCACGGTCCCAACGTGGTTGCTTGCCGCGGTGTTTGCCGGGCCGGTGGGGATGTTCGTCGCCGCGATGGGTGCTCTTGCCGGGCCACACCGTCCTCTCATGAAAGCCATGCGACAGTCCGAGAACCGGCTCGTGGCCGCGTCCACACCGGGCCTTCACCTCTGCCTGATGACGTTCCCGTGGCTCCTGCCATGGCTATCCTTGGACGTCAGAAGCTACCTCGCGGGAGAGGGAACGCTGGGAGGATTCCTGCCCTATGTGGTCATAACCGCTATGACCGCCTTGGCGGTGGCCGCGGTCTGCATGATCGAGGAAGGGTCCAAGCAATCCGGGGAGCAATTAGGCCCGATAGCCCGCGAAGCCACCGTTCTTGCCGCCTACTGCCTCGCGCAATTCTTCTCCGCTTCTTTGTATTCCGGCATGTTGGCGAATGGGACCGCGGATCTCCCCGGCAGTTCAAGTGACGCGGGCTTTCCGATGTACGTCTTTCTTTCGATGGCCTACTACCTCATGCTCTTCGGGATTCGCACCTACATCAACCGGCCCCTGCCGAAGAAAGACCCCTCGCAGTAGAGCAACGCCTTTTCTTCGTGCCCTTCGTGCTCTTCGTGGTTATCACTCTTCGCCGTACCCGGTCCCATCTTGCTCCCATCCTCCCCATCCTCTTCATCCATGTTAGAACACTCTTCGCCCCGCCCGTTGCGCGCCAAACGTTCCCCGCGTATACTCGGCACACGGTATTGAAACAACCACGGGGGAGCGCCGATCCATGAAATCCGCGGTTCTACTGGCGGCCGGGGAAGGCACAGGCACATGGCCCTTTTCAGGGGCCCGACAGAAAGTGACCGTGCCCATCCTCAACGTGCCCATGGTGCGCCGGATGGCCATCGACCTCATCGCCCTCGGCATCGACGAGATTGTGACCGTCATCGGACATCGCGGCGAAGCCGTCCGCGCATGTCTGGCCGACCTGGACGCCGTCCGGTTCGTCACGCAGAAGGCGTTGACCGGTCCCGTGGACGCGGCACTGTCCGGACTCGACACGGTCACCGGCGAACAGGTCCTGGTCTGTTGCGCCGACATCGTTACCACGCGCCACACCTTGGACGCCTTCCTTCGCGCCTTCGACGACCGCAAGGCCGACGCCATGGTGTTGACCGCGCCCTGTCCCGAAGACACGCCCCACTGGACCACCGTCGAGGCGGACCCCGAGGGACTGCTTAGCGGCGTGCGGGGACATGGGGAGAAAGATCGGCCCCGGTTCGCGGGCATCGCGGCGGCCAAGACCGAGCTTCTCGAGCGGTACCTGCTCCGCAACCCGGGCATCATGGACAAAGTAGGCGTCGGCGCCATGCCGCCACCGGAAGGCGATCTCGCCCATTCCTTCGGACTCATGCACGACGACGGAATCGAGGTCCACGCCTTCGACGCCCCGGACTTCGTGGTCGACGTGGACCGCCCCTGGCACATCGTCGACGCCAATGCCCAGGCTGCGCGACACGCCTTCGCCACCATGGAACAGTCCGTCATCGGCGAAGGCGCATCCGTCGACGACGGCGCCCACATCGCGTCCGACGCGAAACTGTTGCTCGGTCCCGGCGCCCACATTGGCAAAGACGTCCATATCGAGGGCTCCTTGATGCTGGGCGCAAACAGCCGGGTTACGACCGGCGCCATCCTGCGCGGTCCGGCCGTCATCGGCGCCAACTCCCGATGCGAACACTACTGCAACATCAACGCCGGCGCGGTCATCGGGTCCAACTGCCTCGTGAGCCACTGCGCCGAGCTTTCCGGAATCCTCTTCGACACGGTCTTTCTCTACCACTACTGTTCCATCACCGGCCTCGTCGGCTGCAACGTCGACATCGGCGCGGCGACCGTATGCGGCACGTGGCGCTTCGACGACGGCACGAAACCCCACGTCGTGAAAGGCCACAAGGAAACGCCGGGGTCCTACGGTGCGCTGACCTACATCGGCGACTACTGCCGCACCGGCGTCAACGTCATGTTCATGCCCGGCGTGAAGATCGGGTCCTACTCCTGCGTAGGCCCCGGCGCCATCGTGTCCGAAGACCTCCCCGAACGCAGCCTGCTCCTCGCCAAACAGGAACAGGTAGTCAAAGAGTGGGGGCCCCAGAAGTACGGCTGGTGATGGGGGACGGGTTCCGCGGCCTAGCGCGAAACCGGGGATAGTGGGGCCGGTGAAGAAGTCCCGGAGTGCCGAAGACTGCCAACCAGTCACAAACACACACCAACCATGTCATCCCGAGCGAAGTCGAGGGATCTCTTGTACGTAGGCGCTTACCCGTGAGAGATCCCTCGACTTCGCTCGGGA
>JAAEQP010000358.1 GCA_024231375.1 bacterium
CTCACTCCTTGCTTGCTTCACACTCACAATCCCCATCGAGATCCACTGCACCGCCATAAGAGTAAGCAGGAATCGTGCCGTAAATCACGTTTGCGTAAGCCGTTACGCAAACGTCTATTGACCGTGGGAGAGACAATCGCCTCATTCGGCAACTGTAAGGATGTTGTCAGAGGTGAACAACATGTGGCTGATCTGGTCGGGGCGGGACGCACGTCCTGCCGGGGGAAGCATAGCAGGCCGCCGACTGGTCGGCGGCCTGTCGATTGTCGATACGGTTATCGCCCTTGGATCACGCCAAGCTGCGCTTGCGGGCCCTCCGGGCGACGATAGCGCCAATGCCCAAGGCCAGCAGGCTTAGCGACGCCGGTTCGGGGATGATGCATTCGCAGCATCCCACGTCGGTGAGTTCGCCGCAGAAGAAGAATCCTTCCTCGAAGTAGGCGTAGGAGCACGGCCCGATGGTTTCGAACCCGAACCGCGACATGCTGCCGACCGCACCCACAGTGTCGGTGAAGGGGACGAGGCCTGCCAGCAAGGTCGCCGCGAATCCTTCACCGCCGACGGGACACAGATCGTTGGGCGGGTCGTCGTAGAACAGGTTCAAGCCCGCCACGTCGGCGGTTCCGCCCACGAGGAGCGGGATCGGCGGCTCGGGGTCGGTGGCGACGTTGATCGTGGCGCCTGCGAAGTTCAACTGGTCGTCGAACCCCGCGAGCATGTCGGCCGCGACAAACTGATCGGACCAACCGTCCGCTTCCACACCCCACCACAGCACGGATCCTTCGGCGACCAACGACTCGACCGTCCCCAGGTAGGGGACGTCAGACGTGGTTGAACAGACCGAAGCCACATCAATACAAAGGGTTAGGGTGATATCGAAGCAGTCGCCAATCTCTGTCTCCGGCAACCCGAAGCTTTCCGGACACGGGAACTCCTGCCCGTTTACGATGCCTTCGATCCAGTACGGCGTCGCGGTTCCCTCGAATGTGAACTGCACGCTATCCGCGTACGCGGGACTGCCGAAGGCGACGACAGCAACCACCACTGCCGCAAGCCATCCACAGTTTCTTGCCAACATGCGTTACCTCCCTTGGTTATCACACGCCATGTACGCGTTCCGAGTAGTTCTCGCAGTTACATTAAGCAATTTGCGTGCCGTGCTATGCAAGTGTGTAACCCGGTGCGCCGCAAGGGGGCTGCGAAGGGGCAGGATCCGGAAAACGACACGCTAGGCAAGAGGTTGTCAGCAGTGAGCAAGTGTTGATGCGCACACGGCTTGTGGTGAAGGAGGATCCACACGCCTGAAGGACGACCCGATCAGGTGCGTGGCCAGCGCGTGATCACCAGATCCTCCGCTTCGTCCTTGCACCCGATGGCACCCTCAAGTTGGGCATCTTCGATGGACGTGAGAATCTCGGCGAAAAGAGGTCCGGGTTTGTAGCCCATTCGTATGAGGTCCTTGCCGGTGAACAG
>JAAEQP010000359.1 GCA_024231375.1 bacterium
CACCCGCATGGCGCCGTCGCTGCATGCCTCCAACGGGCGCATGCCCGAGTCAGTCGTGATGGGGGATAGATCCGGGATTTCCGCAAGTATGCTCATGTTTCCTCCGAACAAAGTTATCTGGCGCGCGAGTGATGGCCCGTGTCCTCTCAAGCCGTGCCCGCGAGTCTGGGTGAAAAGGACTAAACCCGAAATCTCCCGTATGAACTCACCGGGGACCGCTGCCAGTGGGTTTGATGCAGTATGAACATGGTAACAAGTACCGTCAACCCGCCGTTTGGCCTCCTTCGTGGTCCGCGAAACAACCCGGAACAAGAATCTCGGACACGTGCCTGGACTTCTTCTCAATGTCCCTGATTCAAGACGGACTGCCCCCTACAACACCAACTCGAACGTCAAGATCTTGAATGGCCCGCACGAATACGCCATCGAATCGCCGGACACCTTCATCGCTTTGCCGGGTTTCTCGTTGAGATTCGTGGCGAACGCCTTCTTGATGGGACGAAACGCCCGCAGCGTAGCCTTGACCGTATCGCCCGCGGGATTGTACACGCGCACGATAATGCTGTTGCGGGTTTCGCACTTCTTCACGGCGCTGAGGACCAATTCACGCGAACCGATGTCGATGAGGCTGACCTTCTTCGGCAACGTGCCTTCGCGCGGCACGGGCCGCGTCGGCTGCGCCGACACGAAGGGATCGTGCTTCATGATCTCGATCTCAGTCGGGTCCGTCCCGCCGAGTATATCGCAGCGGGTCGTGACCACGTCGACATTGTGCCTCTGCGCTTCATCCAACACGCGCGCCCTGCGCCAGTCGCCTTTGTGGACCATGAACCCGTGCTGAAACGTCATTGAGCGCAAACACTGGGCCTCGGGCGTGTCGACGACTGGGCCGGTGTGCCCGGGACGCGTCAGCGCATCGCCCGCGGTCAGCAGTCCTGTGCTGCGATACAAGGTCTGGGCGAGTGTGCAGCGGCCGCGTCTACGGACGACTTCGAACTCGGGCATGCCCAGATTCACCATCGCAAACCCGGCCTTGCCGTCGCTGATGTCGGCGAACCGTCCCTGATGCTGCGTCGGATAGGGATACCGATGCTTGCGCGGCGCGGGTGCGTCCGTGGACTGCTCGACAACCGCGAAATGGCCATCGACCATCACGCGATCCGTGTCGATCCCCGTCGGGAGCAAGGCCCGCACGCGATGATCGCACGCAGTGTTGGTCACGCGCGTGACAATGTCGACACGCGCTGTGCCCACGCGGCACGTCACATCCGATTCGATGACGAGAATTTCGGTGTCGCGCGACCGCGCCGCCCGATCTTCCGTGAGTCCCTTGGGAACACGCATGCGGTGCGTGATGCGCCAGGTAGCCGACAACGCCGTCTTCTCGACGAGCCTCACGCGCGCACGTTTCTTGGCGGTGGTGATGGCCGCTGGCCGTTTGCGCAAGGGCGACCAGTTGTACCCGTCGCCCGCGTCTTCCGTGTCCTCGAAGACCAGTAGGTTGTTGTACGCCCGTTTCGTCTTCTTGTCGGTCACACGCAACGAGCCGTCGTCGTTGATGGCGAGCCGGTACAGGTCGTTCTCGAAGCCGCGCGGCTTGACCGTGATGTTCGGCGCTGGCTTCGCGCCCTTGCCCGTCTGCACATACAACGTGCGGTACCCCAACGGCGGCAGGTCCAGTTCCACCTCGACCATATGCCGCCGTACCTCGTAGGCCTTCAACACCTCGGTCCACTTCTCGTCGCTCGCGGACACGCGGTGGTACGGCACTTTCCGGCCGGACTCGTCGACGATCACGAAGTCCTTGCCGATGCCGTCTGCCGCATGCAGGTCGATGGCGATCCGATGCGCCCCCTTGCGGCGCGCGCCCAACGGGTTGAACACCATGATCGGCACGCCGTCGCGGCCGGTGTGGTCCACGGCGTGCCCGATGGCGCGCACGGCGTCGCGCTCAACCACCTCGCCCACCTGCTTCACCACGCCGAACCGATGCTCCATATCGCGATGGACCCCGTCCGCGCTGCAGCCGCAAATGTCGTCGTGGGGATGATTCTTCAGCAATTCGCGCCACGCGTGCCATAGATGGTCGCCGGCGTAGGGCAATCCCTTGGTGAGCCACGCAAGCGCCGACAAAGGTTCGGCGCGTTTCTCGAGCAGATCCTGGCATTCCTGGTTGGCGATCTTCAGGTACATTCGGGTCGAGTTCACGCCCCGCAGCAGATCGGCGTAGGGATATCGAAGTTCGCCCGACACCTTCTGCAGCCGTTTCCCGCGCAAGTCCTTCTTCACCGCTTTGACGTAGTCCTCGAAGGACCCGATCTCGAACTGAACGTCCTTCGTCTTCGACTGCGCTACCTTCAGCAATTTCGGCAGTTCGGGTTGATGCTCGGAATGGTCCACGCCGTTGCAGAGCAGGAGCACACGGCTGCCCGTCTCGCCCATGAGGCGTTCGCACGCGCCCTGGATCTGCTGCATGGCCAGGGCCTTGTCCTGGACATAGCCTTCCGTGTCGCCCCACCTGATACGGTAGCCCAGAAACGCGGCGTTGTTGTACCAGTGCCGCATGTGGAGCGCGAGCACCTTGGACCCATCAATGCCTTCCAGCGTGAACTCGGTCCGTACGGGATGGGCTTCAAGGTCGAGTCCGCGACCGAACACCAGATTGTCGAGGTCGAATCCCCGCAGGAGCTGCGGCAACTGCGCCACATGCCCGAAGGTATCCGGACCATGCCCCACATCCATGGTGTGGCCGAAGTCCGCCGACATGCGGTGGCCCAACATGAGGTTGCGCACCAGCGATTCGCCGCTGACCAGCAACTCGTCCGGCAGGATGTACCACGGCCCCACGAACAAGCGCCCTTCTTTGACGAGGCGCTTCAGGCGCGCTTCCATCTGTGGGCGAATCGCGAGGTAGTCCTCCAACACGACGGTTTGGCCGTCCAGCGAGAAGCTGGTGTAAGACGGGTCCTTCTCGAGCGTGTCGCAGACCCGGTCGATCAGCCGGACCAAGCGAATGCGGAACTCCTCGAAGGGTACGTACCACGCGCGATCCCAATGGGTGTGGGGCACGACGTAGGCCTTGTACTTAGCGGGCATGAACAGAATCCTTTTCTCGCGCGGGTCCCGGTTCGAGGCCAAGGTGCGGTGTTCGGTCTATCACATCACGCGCGTGTGACACCCACGCGGGGCAGCACCAGTTTGTCCAGCCAGTTGATGAATTCGCGTTGGCGGATTTCATCAACCAGCACGCCGTCGTCGATGCCGAGCTGCCATCGCAAATCGGTCCGGCTCGGGTCGGCGGCGAGCGCCTCCAGCCGGTCAACGTATTCCATCAGGTCCTCGTGACCAAGAAACAGTCCCTGCTTCACGAGCTTTGGTTCACGCGCAACGATAAGGCGCGCCAATTCGTGCAGGTCGTATTCGGGATGGTACTGCACCGCCCAGAACTCGCCTTCCTGATACTTCACGGCCGCGGCCTGAACCGGGCTCCATTCGTTGCCTGCGAGGCGGACGGCGCAATCGGGAAGCTGGGTGATGTAGTCGTCGTGGCTGACGAAGTGCGAGAACACCTCGGGCTTGTCCTCGAACATGGGGTGGCTGAGACCTTCATCCGTCACTTTGACGTCCCGGATGATGCCCATTTCCCGGCCTTTCGGGTGGGGTTCCACCTTGCCGCCCGGCACGAACACGGCCACCTGGATGCCCCAGCAACTGCCGAACCCCGGCACGCCCACCTCGTACGCGCGTTTCGCCAAGTCGAGTTGGCACGTGGACCGTTCGTCGTCGTGGTAGACCGTGAGATTGCAGCCCGGCCACAGGATGCCCGCGTAACCCGCGAGGTCCGCATTCGTGGGCGCGGCCTTCGGGTCGTCGCTCGACAGCCACACGTCGCATTCCGCGTCGGGCAGGTACTTCACCAGCATGTCGTGGTACAGCACCCAGGCCAGTTTCATGCCCACATCATCGAATTGGTCGCGGCTTTCCTTGGGGTAGCCGTCGAGAATGAGAAAGCGCAGTCCCTTTGCCATAGCCTTCGATCCCTCGCTGGTTCAGCCGTTCAGTTCGTCGATGATGCCAGGCAGATCAGCGTAATCGCGGCAGATAGCGTCCGCCTTCGATTGGTCGCTGCCCCGGTCCTTCGCCACCGTCAACAACACGCCCCGAGCGCCCACCGCGTGGGGGCCGCCGATGTCGTTGTGCTCGCGGTCGCCGATGTGCATGATGCCCTCAATGGAGCAGCCGGTCTGACTGGCAATCGCTTCAAATACGCCCGGCGCGGGCTTCGAGCAGCCTACCTCGTCCGAGAACGCAAACGCCTCGAAACAGTCCAGCACGCCTTCGCCATTGAGCAACTCGCGCAGGCACCGGCCCGGACTCACGATCGCGTCCGACACGATGGCCAGCTTGTACTTGCCGTGCAACGCGCGGATGGCCTCGTGAACACCCGACACCGCATCGGGCCGGTAGTCGAGTTCCATGTTCTCGTGTTTCGCCACCAGTTCCGCAAAATCGTCGACGGGCACTTCGAGGCCCAGTCCCGTCAGCATGATCTTCAACCGTTCACCGATCGGCCAGGTGAAATGTTGGTCGTGCCACACCTTGTTGAACGCCGCATCCGTCACATCGTAGGCCAG
>JAAEQP010000360.1 GCA_024231375.1 bacterium
CCGTATACCGCAGTCTTTTCTTCGGTGATGAGTGTACCTCCTACGCGGTGCCCACGGCCTACACCAAGAACAACGCCATCCTCTTCCACAAGACCCGCGACAACAAACAGAAGCCCCAAGCCGGCTGCGTGGTTGCCACGGACATCAAAGGCGTCAACCGCTTCATCACCGTCAGTGACGCAAGCGTGCTGGCCTGCATGATGATGGTGAACGACAAGGGACTCGCCGGGTCGGCGGACACGGGCGGCATCATGCCGGTCAAGGGGACGTTCCACGGCCTCATGAACACCTTCGTGCTGCGCCACATCGCCGAACGGGCGGCAACCTGCGCAGACGCCCTCGCCATCATCAAGGAATTCGTGGCCAAGGGCTACTATGCGGGAGGCGCCAAGACGGGCACCCACTGGCTCTTTGTCGACAAAGAAGGCACCATCCTTGAAGTGTCCAACAACGAACAGGAAGTGCGCGAGACGCTCCACACCGAGAAGGTCTACTTCAGCGTCCGGCAAGACACGAAAGCCGCGAAGACACTGCAAGACGCCGAGCCTCCCATCGACTTCCACACCTTCCACAACGTGTCCCGCGACCCCTCCATGTGTTTCGCAAGCAGCATCTCCGGCATGACGGTCGAGATCGA
>JAAEQP010000361.1 GCA_024231375.1 bacterium
GACAAGGCCGCCATGGATCGCTCCGGCGCCGTGGCCATGGGCCTGTCCGCTATCAACCAGTACGTTGACAACAACACTGGTAACAACACGATCAAGGACTACATTGCGTATGTCCGCAACGACCTTATGGGCGTAACCCGCGAAGATCTCGTGGCTTCGATCGCCCGTCACGTCGACGGCACCGTGCATCTGTTCGAGAAGTGGGGTCTTCCGATCTGGAAAGACGCCGACGGCAAGTACGTGCACGAAGGTCGCTGGCAGCTTATGATCAACGGCGAATCCTACAAGGTTCTCGTCGCTGAAGCCGCCAAGAACGCCATCGGCATGGACAACATTTACGAGCGCGTTTTCCTGACCGATCCGCTGCTGGACGCCGATGGCAACTGCTGCGGCGCCGTTGGATTCAGCGTTCGCGAAAACAAGTTCTACATCTTCAAGGCCAAGACCGTTCTCGTTATGATGGGCGGCGCGGTGCATATCTTTAAGCCGCGTTCCACTGGCGAAGGTCTGGGTCGTTCCTGGTATCCGCCGTTCAACTCCGGCGCCTCCGCGTACTTCACGCTGAAGGCCGGCGCTGAGATGACGTGTCAGGAAGTTCGCTTCATTCCGGTGCGCTTCAAGGACGCTTATGGTCCGGTTGGCGCCTGGTTCCTGCTGTTCAAATCCCGCGCCACTAACGGCCTGGGCGAGAACTACATGCAGACCCGTTCGGATGAACTGCCGAAGTGGGCCCCTTATGGCTCGGTCAAGCCGGTCCCGGCTAACCTCCGTAACTGGCTCATGATGCTTGACGTCATGGACGGCAAGGGTCCGATCTTCATGCGC
>JAAEQP010000362.1 GCA_024231375.1 bacterium
TCAATGTGATTTCCCCGCGCACGCGGGGATGGACCGCGACAGCGGGTCCGAGAACTCTCAGCCAGAAGGATTTCCCCGCGCACGCGGGGATGGACCGCTCGGCTATCGCGCGACGGATGCGCGAACTCGGATTTCCCCGCGCACGCGGGGATGGACCGGCCGCCGCCACGATAGATGATCGGTTCGAGGAGATTTCCCCGCGCACGCGGGGATGGACCGAGTATCATACCGTACGGTAACAGGTTCGCGGCGATTTCCCCGCGCACGCGGGGATGGACCGGTAGGCACGAGTGCCGCGAAGGGACACGGGAAGATTTCCCCGCGCACGCGGGGATGGACCGAAGAGGGGGAGGGGATTGTGGGCGCCGGGGCCGATTTCCCCGCGCACGCGGGGATGGACCGATTCTCGCGGCGCCGGGGGCGGTGAAGGGTGCGATTTCCCCGCGCACGCGGGGATGGACCGTGCGGACACGGGTGGTGGGCAAAACTGTGGGCGAGGTCCCCACGCCCGTGGGGATGGACCGCCCACCTCCACCACCTCCACCACCTCCACCACCACGTCGCACCCCGAGGTCACCGAGGTCCCGCGCACGCGGGGGTGGACCGGTCTGCCATTCCCTGGTAGACGAATGACGACGCGGCTCGTTCTTCTTCGCGGAGGCCAGACGAGAAAGCGGGTGCATTCAAGGGGGTGATATGAGAACAGGGCGGCCATACGGTGATAATCGGTCGCTTCGCCGGAGCGTTGCGTCTTGCAACTTCAGACCCCTTGGGTGCCAAGCTGGCGGCTTTGCGGTGTAGGCTATGCCCGTGTCTGCCGCCAGTGTTGGGGCCGGGCCCCGAGTGGGCGTCACCGCACCGGAAGAAATGCCACAGCAGGCAAGTTCGCGCCACGCGAGGACAGCCATGACCTCAAGGCGAACGCGGACATTGAATCTGAGCATGCCTTGGGAGCATAATCACGGGTGGCGGTCAGGCCTTTCGGTGGTCAAGGTACCCCGAAAATGAAGACCTGAAGAGAGCGAGGTCATTATCGGATAGTGGCGGAATTCCTTCTTTTGCTTGAGCATAGGATAACTATGCCTAAAAGGAGGTATACCGATGCCCTATCCCGTCCCGTTTCTGCAACTTGCTCCGTGTCGTCCTGCGCCGCGTTTCGCAGAACGAGTCCTCGAGGCCCCCGGTCCTGCACCCGGACGACACCACCCTCAGCTCACTGACCTCACCTACCCCGAGGTCGGTCCGTACGACCTGACACAACGCGACCGTATGAGGTTGCTCACCTCCAGGACCAGGGGTCGCCACGGGCATTCCGACCCACTTCGCGCCGTACTGAAGACGAGAGCCCCCGGTCCTCCGGCATGGACACGAGGCCAATGCCGTGACGGCCCAAGAGGTGCCCCCCCACCGGTCATTCTAGAGTGGACTGCGTGTCCACGGAGTGATGTCGTTTTGCACGTCTTGAGCACCAACATACAGAGCGCGAGGAGGTCAACCTCTGCGCCAGCAACAGGAGATAGAACCTGATGTCGAATCAAGAACGCAAGGACCAAGAAGCGAAGCTGGGTATCCTTCTGGGCGAACTGATGCTGACCCTGAATGACCTGAACCAACCGTCGGATTTCAGGCGGTTCAATAACGCCGTAGACGGGGCTCGCCAAGCATCCAAGCTCGCGGCGGAACTGGAGTGTCCTCCCCCGATTTGGATCAGAGTGACGGCCGAGCAGTTGCTGGTGTATGAAAACCGACAGCACGACTCCCTCCCGGCGAGCCACATGGAATTCCTGAGGTGCAGCGGGGAGGTCTTCTTCAGGAACGGGGCGGAGCGAGAGAAGAAACGCCGGGGTGAAGTCCTTGAGCGAAAAGGAGCCGAGTGGTTTGAGTCATGCCTGACACCGGTCGAAACCGAGGATCCCGCGACCGTCTACGACCTGTTTCTTCACCTGAGTCGAGTGTACGCGGAGAACCCGAGCAACCTGAACGCCGTGGTTCGGCAACACGTTACCGAGCGGCTCTCAGCTTGGGTCCGAGGCCTGGGGGTAGAGGTACCGGAGTTCGAGGTACCACCAGGGGGTTCATGGGTCCCCGACTGGTCACCTGAGGCACTGGAGCTCTTCCGCGAGCAGGGCGGCTGCGAAGTGATGCCCGCGAGTGCCTCGCTGAAGGACGCGAAACGGCTCCCCGATTGGGAAGTCGTTGAACAATACAAGGCCTCCCGCCGACACCCCCCCGCTGCGCAACCGCCAGAGGCGCAGCAAGGCGCTGACGCAAGCGAGGAGGGTAAGGAGAAGCCGAAGCTAGAGGTAGAGTTGAAGAACGGCGAGTCCCGGTCGTTCGATGTTGAAGGAGGCGATCCGTTCCGCCTTGCGCAGAAAACCGACTGGCCGGGATGGCGTGAGACCGCGAGCTGGGCCCTCGACGACGCAGCGTGCCTCGTCTGCGGGGTCAACCCGGACTACATCTTCGTGCACCACCTCATCGGTGGCGGTACCGGTGAGGACCTCCGCTCGTGGCGGGCGCAGACGCTCTACGACCACGCCGAGCAAGCCATCCAGGCGGGCGACCTCGACCACCACACGAACGGCGAGGGCGACATGCGCGTGAAGCCGCGGGAGTTCGTTTCGTGGGCCGCTGCGCGCGGGTGGGAAGTCCCGCCTCCGCTCGAGGCGCTGGTTGTAGAGGTGGCAGCCAGGAAGAATGAAGAGAAGAGTGAAGACAGTACGACATCTCGCACGATGACGCGGGTGGAATTGGTCAATAGGTTCTGCGAGAGATTCCCCACGGCGGAGCGAGGCACTGCCACGACGAGAGTGTGGCGGGCCGTGAAGGGGAAGCGCGAGCTCCCCGAGGGTGACATTCCGACTGCGGTGGCAATCGAGTGGCTGGAGGGCCAAGAGGGACCAAGACCGCGGCGCGACAGTGACTATGACATCGACTGACAAGGACCTTCTGTAAGCGCATTGCAGACTTCTTACAAGCCCGCGTTGAAGGCACTGTCAACAAGGGTCACCGAGGGACCCTCTTCTCACAACGACTGACAACTCTCCATTACTGGAACCCTCCAAGTAGGTCGCGGGCAATGGTGCCCGCGTCAACATGGAGGTATTGACCTTGAGTCAACCCACATCTTCGCAGAGAGGCGGTCACGCCTCACAGTTGAATCTCCCGATAAACGCGGCCCTCCTGGACGTCAACCAGGTGTCACAACTGATGAATTGTAGTGTCCGAACCATCAGGCGGTGGTCGGACACAGGTCGGATGCCTCGTCCCGTCAGGATTGGCGGTCTCGTTCGATGGGCCCGCGCTGACCTTGAGCGCTGGGTCGCTGACGGCTGTCCGCCCGTCCGCCAGCGAAAAGGAGGTGTGCTGTCATGACCGCTCCAAAAGAAGCCGGCACTGGGGCGGTGCCCGCCGCGTCCAAGGCCGAAACAGCAAATACCAACGCTTCGAATTCCAGCCCCCTTGGCGAGGAAGGTCAAGCGACACCCCTTCTTGATGCGGCGCTCGTGTATGCCAGGCATGGGTGGCCGGTCTTCCCGTGTCGGGGGAAGCGGCCAGCGACGCCGCACGGCTTCAAGGACGCCACGACCGACGTCGATGCTATCCGCGAGTGGTGGCGTACGTGGCCTGAAGCGAACGTAGCTATAGCCACAGGTCCTGCCGGTCTGCTCGTCCTCGACTTGGACGTGAAGAACGGCCAGAAAGGGATCGAAGAAATGCGGCGCCTCGAAGAGAAAAACGACGCGCTGCCAGTGTGTCCCAGTGTCTCGACACCGAGCGGTGGTGCCCACTACTACCTCCGAGTGCCGGAAGGTCACGAGGTCAAGTGCAGCGCGAGCAAGCTGGCACCTGGCGTTGATGTCCGAGCGACGGGCGGATACATCGTCGCACCCCCATCGCGCCTCGCCGACGGGGGGCAGTACGCTTGGCAGGAGGGGGTTGATGAGGTCGCCCTGCCTGAAGCACCGACTTGGCTGCTCTGTTTCCTCGATTCTCCCAGGTCGCGCAGAGGCGACTGTCCTGCCGATGGGGGGCAAGGGGAAGAGCCAGAAATAATCGAGAAGGGCGGCCGCAATGATGCTCTGACACGATTTGCTGGCCGCCTCAGAAGTGGCGGTCTCACTGGCGATGAGCTTCTTGCCGCCCTGGATAAGATGAATGCGAACCGTTGCAGGCCGTCGCTTCCAAGGTCTGAGGTGCGGTCGATAGCCGCGTCCGTGCAGCGCTATGCTCGCGGGGAGGACCCTCCCCCTCCTCTCCCAAGAGTGAAGCGACCGAAGGCAGAGTCGTTTCCTGTCGAGGCGCTTGGTTCCATACTGGGGGCTGCGGCCGAAGCCCTTCACGAGTATGTCCAAGCCCCTTTGGCCATGTGCGGCAGCGCTGTCTTGGCAGCGGCTTCGGCGTGCTGCCAAGCGCAGGCCGATGTCCATGTGGACGGACGCGTCTACGCGACGAGCGTTTTCTGCCTCACCGTGGCGGAATCCGGGGACCGAAAGTCCGCGATTGACACCATGGCCACCCGTCCTTTGCGCGAACGCGAACGTGAGTTAACCAAGCGCTACGAACACGAGATGGGCGAGTATGAACGTGCTGCAAGCATCTATGAGGCCGAAAGGAGCAGAACTTTGAGGTCGGGTAGCCTTAAGGGTCTCGAAGCCAAGAAGAGCGCCGTGGAAGAGCTCGGGCCGGCTCCATCGAAGCCTCTGCGCCCGGTGTTGCTCGTCAGCAACTTCACCGTCGAGGGGGTTTCGCGCCAACTCGCGGAAGGGTGGCCCTCGTTGGGGATTTTTTCCGACGAAGGGGGCCAGACCGTGGGCGGGCACGCGATGAGCAAAGATAACGAGCTCAAGACCCTTGCCGAGCTTTCAAAGCGTTGGGACGCGCACGGCGACGGCATGAGGCTACGAAGCGGTGATGGGGTGCGGGCCATCCTCGGACGCCGCGTCTGCATGCATTTGGCCATGCAGCCCGCCGTGGCCCGATTGCTGTTGGGAAACCCACTCGCCCACGGTCAGGGCTTCCTCCCTCGTTGCCTTCTATCTTGGCCGGAAACGTTGCGCGGGACGCGGTTCTACAGGTCGGGGAACCCGAGCGAAGATTGCCGAGTGCAGGTCTACTACGAGACGCTTGCCAAGCTGCTCGAACTGCCTCTTCCGTGGGATGAGAGCGGCGAGGTCGCCCTCGGCTTGGCGCCGCGCGCCATGCAGCTGACGCCCGAAGGCTATGATGCCTATGTTGGTTTCTACGACTCCGTGGAGGAGCAAAATGCCCCGGACGGACCCCTTTCTTGCGTGGCGGCATGGGCAAGCAAGGCGGCAGAGCATGCGGTACGTATCGCGGGCATTCTGTCACTAGTGGACGATCCCGACGCCTGTGAGGTGGAAGAAATCGCGTTCCGGTCGGGTGCGACCCTGGCCGAGTGGTACATGGCCGAGTACCTCAGAGTGTCCGGCCTGGCAGCGGAGGACGCGACGTCCGAGCAAGCCGATGAGGTGCTCGCGTTCATCGAAGCCCAAGGTGGAGCGGCCGATGCAACCCTGCTGATGCGAGCCGGTCCTCGGGCTGTTCGCAGCAGGTCCGGGCTCGACAAAGTCATGGAGTACATGGAGACGACCGGGATGGTGGAGCGCGAGACGGCAAGGCGGTCAGGCCGCAGCAAGAGGACCTGGAGGATAGCGCAGTGAGTATCCCAGGATATGTTAGCTTTTCGGAACCATCGGCCAGCGACTTTGCTGAGTTTGCTAAGCTAGGCTCAACTCACGGCTCGACCCCCAGGAACAGCGCCGCCCAAGGCATCGCCGTTCCCAAGTCCGCCGACGCGGCTAACACAGCAAACTCAGCATACTCGCCAGGCTTGCGTTTCATCAGAGAGGTGTGGCGGGACTACTGGAAGTGGCAGGCGACCTTGCATCCCGCGCACAGCGCCGCGTATGTAGCGATGAGCAACTTGCCGCCAACGTGGCGCCCCAACCCCGACGATCCTGCCGTGGTGGAGATTCTGCGCATCCATGCCGACCCCCAGAGCCCCCCTGCCACGCCCGATGGGAGCGTCGGGCCACTTGGGCTAATGTGGGCCGCCTGGTGGCTGCGCGTGACCATGGATGGGCGCGTATAATGGCCCAACTACTTGACAGATTGACCGAGACAGGAGATAATAATCTCATGGCCTGCAAGAAGAGAGGCGGAACGAGCATGACGGACCTGTTGCGCGAGGCCCTGCTCAAGGTCGAGTCGTTGCGTAGGGTGGCAACGGAGACAGGCGTTCAGCGCATGGCGATGGCGCGTTTCAGAGACGGTCGCCAATCGCTTCGCCTGGACAAGGCAGATATCCTGGCCGATTACTTTGGCATCGAATGCCGACGA
>JAAEQP010000363.1 GCA_024231375.1 bacterium
ACGAACGGCGGCGAGCGCGCCATGGTGCCCATCGGCTCGTACGAGCGCGTGATGCCCATGGACATTATGCCGACGTTTCTGCTGCGCGCCCTCGCGGTGAACGACATTGAACGGGCGGAACAACTGGGCTGCCTCGAGCTGGATGAAGAAGACTTGGCCCTGTGCACGTTCGTGTGCCCTTCCAAGTATGACTACGGCCCCATCCTGCGCCGCAACCTGGACATCATTGAGAAGGAAGGCTGATGAAGTTTCTGCTGAACCTCCAGAATAAGCAGCGGAAGCTGTTTGAGAAGGGCGGGAAGCTCGAGAGGCTGTATCCGCTCTTCGAGGCGAACGACACGTTTCTGTTCACGTCCGACACGGTGACGGAAGGCCCCTCGCACGTCCGCGACGGGTTGGACCTGAAGCGCATGATGATCACGGTGGTGGTCGCGCTGGCGCCCTGCATGCTCATGGCCATGTACAACACGGGCTATCAGGCCAATCTCGCCATCACCGAACAGGGCGCCGCCCCCTTGGACACGTGGCAGACGGCCCTGCTCAATGCTCTGAACATTGGGTTCACGCCGTCCCTGTTGGCGTGTCTTCTCCACGGGGCGCTGTACTTTCTTCCCGTTTACATTGTGACGTTAGCGGCCGGCGGGTTCTGGGAAGTGGTCTTCGCCGTTGTGCGCAAGCATGACATCAACGAAGGCTTCCTCGTGACGAGCGCGCTGTTCCCGCTGATTCTTCCGGCCACCATTCCACTCTGGCAGGTGGCCCTGGGCATCAGCTTCGGCGTGGTCATCGCCAAGGAACTGTTCGGTGGCGTGGGGATGAACATCTTCAACCCTGCGCTCATGGCGCGTGCATTCCTATTTTTCGCGTATCCCGGGCAGATCTCAGGCGACCAGGTCTGGATCGCGGCCGACTACTCCGCCGTCGATGGGGTGACGGGCGCAACGTGGTTGGGCCGCGTGGCCGAGAGCGGAACGGAAGCCCTCGCGCAGGGCGTGAGTTGGCTGGACGCCTTTGTCGGGCTCGTTCCCGGCTCGATGGGCGAGACCTCGATGCTGTTCTGCCTAGTGGGCGCGGCCGTTCTGATTGTGTCGCAGGTGGGTTCCTGGCGCACGATGGCGGGTGTGGTGGTTGGTTCCTTCGCCATGGCGGGCCTGTTGAACCTCGTTCCATCGGAACCGGGTTCCATTCTGAAGGTGCCGTTCTACTGGCACTGGGTGCTCGGTGGATTCGCGTTCGCGACGGTGTTCATGGCGACGGACCCGGTGTCCTCGGCCTTTACGAACCGAGGCAAGGCC
>JAAEQP010000364.1 GCA_024231375.1 bacterium
ATTGGGGAGACAGATGGACGCTGACACCATCTTCGAAACAGAGCGGCTGCTCCTCCGGCCCTTCAGGGAGGAGGACCTGTCGGCGGTCTTCGAGCGGACATCCGATCCGGAGGTCATGCGGTTTCACAACTGCGGGATCATGTCTATCGAGGCCACTCGCGCTGGGTTGGAGGTCACCATGGGTAAGGCCGTAGACCTGCTGCTCTTCGGTGCGAGGGCCGTTGTGGTGAAGGCCACCAATCAGAACGTCGGATTCTGTAGTCTCGGCCCGTTGCCCCGGCTCGAAGGGAATCCAATTGAGATTGCGTTCGACATCGTGCGAAGCTGCTGGGGAAACGGCTATGCCACGGAAGCGGCGGCGCGACTCGTTCGGCACGGGTTCGACGACCTGCGTTTGAACGAGATTGTTGCCGCCGTCAATCCACGGAACGTAGCATCGGCCCGCGTCGTGCAGAAGCTCGGCTTCACGGTGCGCGAGCAGGTGCCGTGGCCTGAGCAAGGCCTTGTGGACCTCTACGTCGTCGAAGAAGGTGCGTTCCAGAATTGGTGTTGATTCGTGTCCATTAGTGGTTGTCAAAAGACCACAATGAGAAACCACGAATGAACACGAATGAACACCAATGCGGAACGACGCTGTTCAGTTCTCTCTTCCGCGCGCGAACCTGGCATCTGGGACAGGGATTCGATACGCCTACGCGTGAAAGTGTATACACTACAGCTTGGCAAGCGCCATTCGTGACGGTCCCCAGTTTGGGTGGGCGGACGATCACAGGCGCAACATCCGGAGGATACCTGAGAATGAACTGGTTCATTGCTGCCGTGGTTGTATGTACTGTGGCTCTTGTCGCGTCCGGCGCCATGGCCGAAGCGAGCGCCCACACGGCCGATGTGGTGGTCTATGGCGGGACTTCGGGAGGCGTTGCGGCCGCGGTGCAGGCGGCGCGGATGGGCAAATCGGTGGTCC
>JAAEQP010000365.1 GCA_024231375.1 bacterium
GGAGCATCAGGGAATTCTACCTGCATTTTCCGCGGTGGGTCGTGTGGAGGTCTGGAACGAATCAGGTTGGAGCACTTCCTGCCAGAAATCTGTGTTTGGCGCGTCACAAAGTCGAGATTAATGCGCGGAGCGTACTAAATCCTCGGGCTCTGCCCGAGCGACCCTACAAGGTTCTACCGTTCCGGCGTGCACCGTTTTTCGGGCCTCCGAGTTGTATCCGGCTTGGCCAACCTTGTCGCGAACTTTGTCGCGAACGCTTCTCGATGGGGCCTCGGTTTGTGGTGGCCCTGCCGGGTGCCTGGGCCACAGCCGATCCGAATCGTGTATCGACTTAGGTTCGCGACAAGGTTCGCGGTCCGTCGCCGCCGGACGGGTTTCCCAGAGCTCGGGCAGTGCCGTTGTCCCGACAAGCAATCGAGGTCACGCCACGGTAGGTTCAGTCCCCATCGTGGGGGCTTCCTAAGGCCACCCGTTCCACGGGTGGTCGATTACTCGATTCCGCTCCCGGACGACGAAGGGAGTAGACGAGGGGACGCGCGAGAGGCACAGGCATCCAA
>JAAEQP010000366.1 GCA_024231375.1 bacterium
CCGAACGGCGACCTGCTGGTCTGTTGGTTCTACGGTTCGGGGGAGCGGACGGCCAACGACGTGAAGGTCCAGGGGGCGCGATTGCGCAAAGGCGAAAGGGAGTGGAGTCCAGTGTTCCTCATGGCCGACACGCCGGAATTTCCGGACTGCAACCCGGTGCTGTTCATTGACGCGCAGGAGCGGTTGTGGATGTTCTGGATCGCGGTGCTTGCGGAAGGGTGGGAGCATGCGCTGCTCAAGTATCGCGTCACCTCGGACTACACGGGGGATGGTCCGCCGAAGTGGGACTGGCAAGACGTGATCACGCTGAAGCCGGGCCAGGCCTTCGCGGAGGCCATGAAGGCGGGTTTCAAGGAGCTGAACCTCAACGAAGGCATGTGGGCGGAGTACGCGCTGCCTTATTCCGAGCTGCTCCTTGAGGCTGCTCAGGATCCTTTCAAGCGCCAGATGGGGTGGATGACGCGCACGCATCCACTGCAGCTCCCGAGCGGGCGCATCCTGTTGCCGCTGTACTCGGACGGGTTTAACGCGTCCATGGTGGCCATCTCCGACAACGACGGCGCCACGTGGCGGGCAAGTTTGCCGATGATTGGGCTCGGGCCGATTCAGCCGAGCGTCGTGCGGAAGAAGGACGGGACGCTCGTGGCCTATCTGCGCGACAGCGGCGATGCGCCGAACCGGGTCATGGCGAGCACTTCAAAGGACGAGGGCGAAACGTGGTCGGTTGCGCCGGACACGGACATTCCGAATCCCGGTTCGAGCCTGGAAGTGATCGCCTTGGCCGATGGGCTCTGGGTGAACGTGTACAACGACTCGGAGAGGGGACGGCATACGCTTGCGGCGGCGCTCTCAGACGACGAGGGGGAATCCTGGAAATGGCAGCGCCATCTGGAGCTGGGCAATGGCTCTTTTGGGTATCCGTCGGTAATCCAGGGCCGGGATGGATTAATCCATGCGACGTATTCCCATCACCTGGGCGGTGATGACAAGGCCATTAAGCACGCGGCGTTCAATGTGGAGTGGATTAAGCAAGGGGATTAGCCTAATCGCCGAGTGATGCTGAGCGAAAAATGGGGACTGTACCAAGCGGAGGCTCGTCCCTAGGACGCGGCGCAGACGGGACTGGCCCCATTTTTCGATGACGGAGAACGCTCTGAATCGTGGGCGAGACGCCCATGCCACGCCAGCGCGTCGAGAAATTGCCTTTCTTCTGCGAATTGGCGCCGGAGGCGGCCGGCGTTGGACACGAACCTTCAAACTGAAGTTTGAACTCCCAACGGCGTTCGCGTCTAATGCGGAGTTGTGAGAAGACACTTCAGTCTACACTGAGGAGAAGTACATTGCTTCCTGGAAGTGCTCTGGCCAAGGCGTCTCTTGTTTCCATTGTGTTCCTGTGCTTCGTGACCGGTTCCGTTGCGGCACAAGAGAGTGCAACCGACGTTCAGGCGGCGTTCATGACAGAACGCCACGCCTATGAGCGCGGCGAGGTCTGCACGCTTCGCATGGCGGCACCTGGCGCGGACGCGGTGGAATTCGACATCGGCGGGTGGTTGCCGTTTCGTGCCGAGGTGACGGAAGGCGTCGCCGAGTATGCCGTCGATACGAGCGTGTTGCGGGCACAGGACTACACGGTGCGGGCGCGGTTGTTTTCGGACGGCGAGGCCGGGGCGACGGTGACTTTTCCTCTGTCGATTGGGGCCAGGCACGACGACGAACGCCTGCCGGTGTGGCGCTGGGGCTATCCCAATCCCGACTGGTGGGGGAAACGCGGGTTCACGGGCGGCTGGGTTTCGGCGCGGAGGGACCCTGCGTCGATGTCGCGACCCCTGGATCTTCAGCGCCAGTTTGACAAGGCGACGCGGCACGATTTCGAGCTGGGGTTCTACATCTATCCTCTGCTGTCGCACAAATGGAAGGGCGAGATGGAATCCGTGGGATCGTTGCGACCCGACGGCACGCGCCACGAGAAGCCGTGCCCCCTGGAACCCGAGGTGATGGCGCACGCCAAAGCCACCGTCGACTCGTGGGTGGGCGCGCTGGCGGACTATCCCGGACTTCGGCACGTCATGCTGCAATCGGAATGGCAACAGCCGTATTGCGTCAATGAGGTCGTGGCGGAGCTGTGCAAGGAAGAGACCGGGCTGGATATCCGCGAATTCATCACCGAAAAAGGCAACCTCAAGGGATTCGACGCCTCGACCATCAAGGACGGCGTGATTGACGACGACCATCCTCATTACCGGTTCCTGCAATGGTGGTGGCAGCGAGGTCACGGCACAGTGATGATGAACGAGATGATGCACGAGGTCGTCAAGTCTCACCGTCCGGACCTCATGACGTGGCACGAGCCGTATCGTCTGGCGCCGGTGCGTCATTCGCACAAGAGCCTCGACTGCATCGGTACGTGGACGTACGGATACCCTGATATCAAGCGGTTGTGCTACACGACGTATCTCCAAGCTGCGGCACGATCGGAAGGCCAGCTTGTTCAGCAGGACATCACGTTGTTCGTGTACGGACGTTTCGCGATACCGTTGGATGAATCGACGGCCGACTACGGGAACGACTTTTCGGGCAAGGACCCGTTCTTCACGGCCGGGCCGGATTACGCGCGCGAAGCCATGTGGCTCGTTTTGTCGCAACGGCCGGACATCCTGTGCTTCTATTCGGCCGGGAAGTTCTCGCCGGACAAACCGGGGCAGGACCCGCACTACATTGCGCCGGAGACCTTTGACGCGATCGGAGAAGTCTGTGAGTATCTCGTGAAGCCGTACGGCCCGACGATTCTGGCGTGTGAGCGCGTGCAGCCGGAGGTGGCCGTCTTGATGTCGGCGGCGTCGACTTGGATGCGGGTGAGTCCGCGTTTGCCGGGGTATCCCACGGAGCGAACGCTACCGTTTGCCAGTCTCCTCATGATGAACCACGTGCCCTTTGACGTGGTGCTCGACGAAGACGTAGCCGAGGGGGCCTTGGCCAACTACACGATGCTCGTCATGCCCCGCGCGGACACGCTGACGCGTACCATGCACGCCCAGATCACCGAATTCGCCGGAAACGGCGGAGCCGTCATTGCCGATGCGTCGCTACGGGCTGAGATTCCCGGGGCCAAGATGACGCAATACGACATGACGCACCAGAACAGAATCAACGGGAAAGACCTGGCGAAAGGCGAAGCGGTCACGGCGGAAGAAGACCGCGCCATTATGGAAGGGTATGCGAAAGAGCTTGAGCCTCTTCTGGCAAGCGTGGCGCGTCCAGCCGATTCGATGAACC
>JAAEQP010000367.1 GCA_024231375.1 bacterium
CTCGATGTAGCGCTTGGGCTTGAGGTCACGCACCATGGCGTACACCATGACCCCGTCAAGCCACGGGAACCCCGGCCCGAACCCCTCCTCGTTGAGTCCACTCCATTCGGGCAGGCGGTTGAATTCCTCACCGTACGCGCTGACCAACGCGTGTAGCCGGGTTTTGAAGGCTTCGAGGTCGACCTTTACGCCGGCGAGTTCAGAAGGGCGCGCCCAGCGTTCCCGGGTGCGCGCCAATCGTTCCACATCGGGCAAGGGGGAGTAGAAATCGGAGAGCTTGCACACGTTGAGGTCCCACTGGCGCAACGCGGCTCGCAACGGTTCCGTGCGCATGTGATGAAGGGTCAGGGAAAAGACCCGCGCGTTGAGCGCGTGAAGACCTTCGAATACCGGCCTTGGCAGAAGCGTACTGAGCCAGTGCATCCCAACGCTCTCCCGTGGCGTCCGCTGGAACGCGTCCGAGAGCGGATGCCTGTCCGACGTCGACGATCTTCCTCGGAACTTGTGCTGTGTCTACGCAAATCCAGTACGGGTCAGTGTATCC
>JAAEQP010000368.1 GCA_024231375.1 bacterium
CACTGTCGCTGGCGCTTCGTCAGCCGGGTGTCCATCCAATTCCGGACCCGTCGAAGGGCGCGCCGCTTTCGGCGTCCTTCCGCGAGGCCATTGCGCACCTCCTCCTCCGACTCGTGCCAGAGCCCTTGGTCCTCCCGGTAACTGTCTAACCATTGACCATGGACGAACATGGTGGCCCGGTGTGCTCTGCTGCGTACTTCCTTCATTCCTTCTCCCTCCGTTGGTTGCTACGGGGCCGCCTCCGCGACCGGTGTGTTGAGCGTATCCCGGTCCGATGGGAGAAGAACTGCGCCATTTTCGCGGTTTTTCGGTGCATTTCGTGGCCATTCCACAAGACGGCGGCACATGTCCGGCAAAGAGAGGGCAAAGCAATGGCAAGCACGGAAACCCTTGGGCGTGAGGCATCCGCAACTCAATACATCGTCCTCTTCGTTTGTAGTGCGCCATTCATGGCGTTCTTGGGTGCTTGCGAAGAAGGGAACGGCCTAAAGGCCGCACTACGAACGAAGAGGGTTCCCGGAGTGCGTCCCCCGCTGTGGCCGGCCGCGGCCTCCGGGCCGCGCCCTGACCACGCCATTCGTCCGACCGATAGGTCTCCAATTCTCCCGCCTTCCGCTCGGCCCCAGAACGCCCTAAAGGGCGCACTACAAACCCGGACCACCGAGACACCGACTCGGCGTGCGAAAGACATCGTGCCCCCTCTCATCCTCCCAATCCTCTTCATCCATGTTGGAAGATCCCGTTCCGCCATCCCGCCGCACCGAAGGAGTACCATCGATGCCTGATTGGGAAACCATCAAACGGGTGGTGAAGACCATCTTCGCCGCGTTGGGACTGCTCGCCTTCATTGTATGGGGGATCGGGCTGTTCACGGCGGCATGCAACGACGGCGCGCCCTTGCGCCAGTTCACGGCGGGGCTCTATTTCAGTTGCGCCTTGTGGGTGCTTGGGTTCCTCACCCTGAGCGTACTCGTGGGAGGACAGAACAGCGCGTTGTGGCATTTGACGCCGTTGACGCCGCGCCTTCTGGTCCGCCAGGCGGTCCGCGACGGTCGGATGGCCTTGGTGACGCTGTTCATTGGCGTACCGACCGTGGCCGTCTTGACCCACACCGTCTACCGAGAAGGTCCACCGGATGGAGCGGGCGTGCCGCACGCGTTTGTCGTTGCGGGACTCCTGTTCTACGCGGTCTGCTACGCCGTACCCCTGTGCGAACTCACCACGGGATCGCGGCGTGTCACAGCGCCGGTGTTCGCGCTTCGGCATGTGGTCCGGCGTCTGTGGTTTGTGGTCATCCCGGCGGTCATCGCCACCCAAGTCGCCGCGAATTATTCGCAGACCGTGAGCGGCTACCTGACATCGGCGTTGGACGCACTCCTGCATCTCGGCCCGGCCGCACACGTCGCTGCATTCGTCCTATCGCCCATGTCGGGCATCGCGATGGCCTCGGCCTCGCCCGACACGCTATGGCTGGTGTGGACCTTCGTCGCATTCCTCGCGATTGTGCTGGTCTGGAGCCTGCGCGGCGTGCTGCACGCCATCCGCCCATTGCCAGCGGACCAAGTGTGCGACACGCCCTTCGCTCGATGGCTTGCGGAGCATTCGGCCGGGGCGTGGGAGGACGCATCGGAGGACGGTGACGACGAGGAGGGTGCCGCGCCAGCGGGCCGCGCCGAACTGCCATACGACCCGGTGCTCCCGCCTGAGAACCAGATTCTGCGGCACGCGGCGCACTGGAAGAAACGCGTACCTCCAGAGGATTCACGCCCGCACCAACGCATGTTTGCGTGGGTGAGCAACAACCTCTGGCTCTCTGTGGTCATCGCGATGTGGTGCGCGGGACTGGCGTTCTACGGGCGTGAAGAAATGTGGGTGATGGTCCTGTGCACCGCGCTCATTCTTCCGCTGATTGCCGTGACAGTCCGCGCCAAGGCCCTCAGAGAGTCCATTACCATGTGCGTCACCCTGCCTCTGCGGTGGACGCATCTGTTGCCGAAAGCTTACCTACACACCTTGGCGCGCGTAGGGATCGCGGACCTGCTCTATGCGGTCCTCGTCGGTACCCTGTGCCTGTCGTTCATGCACCCGGGCGCTGTGCTGGGCCTGTTCGGCATCTTGGCCGCCCTTCGCCTCGCCGGATTCATGTGCCAATGGCTCGAGGCCGTGCGCAATGTCGGACGATGGTGGCTGTCCTGGTCGAACCTAGCGCTCTACATTACCCTCTTCCTCGCCGCCATCCACGCCATCGCGCGGTTTGACCTGTGGACCAAGAATGGGGCCACGGACAGCCATATCGCTGCCGGCGTGGCGTTGTTCGTCTTCGGGATGGTCCTCATTGAGGTGGCCGTGGCAGCATTCCTGACATGGGTCGTCTTCCGCCGCGACGGTTCGTCCGTGCTGGGGTACGTCGCCCTGCCCAAGGAAGACGCATGATGTGGAGAAAGCCAGCCCAGCCCATGCGATGCCCCTACAGGGCATATGAAGAGGGGGGCGGGCCGATCCCAGGGCTGCGCTACGCTGACCCTGGGCTGTTATGTACGGCCCTTTCAGGGCCCACGCATGGGACGGGCAGTCTCGAGAACCCCTCTTCGTACGTAGTGCGGCCTTTAGGCCGTTCTTCTCTTCTCCGTTGTGGCGTGGTCTCTGACCGCGCCACTCCCAGGACCGACAGGTCTCCAAGTCCTTCGCCTTCCGCTCGACCCAAGAACGCCCTAAAGGGCGCACTACATACCCGTACCCACGATTCCGGATGTGCCACCTTCAAGCGCAGCTTGTGGGTGTCCGGCTCAGCGCCTCTGCGTGAGATTCCCTCTTCATCTCCCCATCCGCCTCGGACGGGAAGAGGTCCGAATGAGGGCCTCCAGTTCACCCTTGTCATCCGCACCTCCATCGAGCAGATCGTCACCTGAAGAGGTGGAAGCTCCTCGGCTCACCGGATGGCCAGAGCCTTGCTTCTTCAGCGCGCTGCGACAACACGTCCGAATTCGCGCAATACAGGTCCGAACTCTGCCCAATAGTCCGCCACAGCAAGTAGAGTCCCAGCGGATTGAGGAGTACCGCCAAGGGGCCGTGGACCCAGAGTATACGCGTCGTGAGGTCTGCTCGGATGCCTATGCCGTAGGGCCCTCCCAAGAGGACCGCCGCGATCAGCAGCGCCACGCCACCCACGGCGGACGCAAAAGGAGCTAGAGAGAGGTCCCCGGTCAACTGGGCCACCGTGAGGCAGAGCGTCAATCCCGCCACGGCCCCCATGAGAGCCAGAAGGGGCCATGAGAACACGCCCCACGACACCGTGCACGCGCCTTCGACCACCACCGTCATTGCGGCGATCTCAACGTAGTACCGCCGTGCCACGAGAAAGGTCATGCGTCCCGTGGACATGGGCAGCGCCCGCAACGCTCTCAACGACCCTCCCATGCGAAGAAAGACCCCGCTGGCCACCGGCGCGGCAAGCACCGACAGCATGGGCGCATAGCGCACCGCGCCATCGAGATTCATCCAGGGGGTCAGGACCACAATAGGCATCACGACCCAGAACCAACGTGACGGTACGGCGACCCCCAGCGCCCTCAGCCGGGCCAGGACAGACACGCCACGCCGCTTGCTGCCCCACGCTCCAATCGACACCCGTTCGGTCTCCGAATCGGTGTTCGCAGGGAAGTGTGCCAATGCCTCGCGCCGAAACCATGTGTACGCGAGAGCCGCCGCCATCGGAACATGCGCCCAGAGGTACAGGCCCCGCAACTCCTCGTTCAACGTCCCTAACTTGAACAGTACGAACATCCCGAGCAATGGCACGTGTACAAAGGATATCAGGCTCTCCACGAAGTCGAGATAGGGGCGGGCGCCTTGTCTGCGTTTGGCACCAGGATTGGAGACGCCCCCCAACACCGATGGTGCAAGGGCGACACCGGCCCACAAGAGACCCGACACTGGCGCGGCAAATTGTGTGGCCCACGGCATCCGACCCAGCGACGGTACGAAGACCGCAAGAGCCTGGTACCCCACGAGAGTCATCAGAGTCCATACCGGTACGAGCAACACCGCCTCGGTCCACAGCAACGTGCCAAGGGTTTTCGACCGAAACGGCAGCATTCGCAACGCCGAGCCCTCTCGGCCAAAGATCTCACTGAACAGAAGCGCCATCAGGACTGAGGCGATGGTCGACACCGTGACCGCCGCCGTGTGCATGGCCTCAGGCCCCTGCCACCGCCACGCCATCAGTTGCCACACCATCAGCGCGGAGTACGCGGGCAACAGCACGACCCGTCGGTTCCACACCCGGCGCTTCACCCATCGCGACAGCATCATGGCCTATCCTCCAGCCATCCCAGCCCCAGCACCTTCTTCGTACGTAGTGCGGCCTTCAGGCCGTTCTTGCTCACTGAAAGCTCCCCGTTGTGGCCGGTCGCGGTCTCTTGGCCGCGCTCCGACCGCGCCACCAACGTGCCCCCTGGGCACGCAACGACCGCAAGGTCTCCAATCCTCTCGCTTTCGTCCCGCACCCAGAACGCCCCAAAGCGCGCACTACATACCCGTGCCCCCGACTCCGGATGTGCCACCTTCAAGCGAAGCTTGTGGGTGTCCGGATTGAGCGCCTCCGCCCGCGTATCTTCCCACATCCGCATCACAGCCGCCCCCTTGTTGACCTCTGGGCCACAGCGGTCAGACCGTAGGTGAACGGGCGGTAGACGCGCGAATCCCGGTCCAACGCGCGGTACAGCAGGACGAGACCGAGAGGATTCAGCACGAGGGCAGCGCTCGTGAAACCCCAGAACACGAGCGAAGGAAATCCGTGCAGAAGTCCGCCGTCGAGTTCCGGTCCCCAGAGCAGCATGGTCAGCGCAACGCAGAACATGAGCAGAAGCGCGAGTGCCGCGCGGGTGACGCCTTGCGGCGCTGTCATGACCGTTATGCTCACCAGGAGCGCCAGTCCCGCACCCGCACCGACCGCGGCGACCGGCGTCCACGACAGCGTCCTCTGCGTCGCAAGCGAGATGCATTCGGCGACGCCCATCAGCGCGGCGGCCTCGGCGTAGTAGCGGATCGCCGTGCGCGCAAAGATCTGGTGCGAAGAAGCAGGGATGAGACGCATCGTCCTGAAGCCGCCGCCTTCCCGGGCCATGAATCCCCCTCCGAGCAGCAGCGCGGGGAGCGCGAAAAGCACGACGGGTTCCAAATCGCCGACGACTGGCCAGTCCACGCCGAAGACGCTGACCAGACTCTCCATCTTCATTACGCAAAGCCCCAGACCAAAGAGGCATGCGTTTCCGACCAACGCGGACGTCAACCCGCCGAGCCACCACGCCGCCAACCTTCGCTCACCCGGCAGCGTGGTCGACATGCTTTCTCCCGCTCCGCTAGACCTCCCCAGGCCGCGCTCGTTCATCCCAGGCTCCATATGCGCCAACGCCTCCCGTTCCACCCACGTGTACGCCAGCAATGCCAGCACAAGGGGTACAAGCCAGTAGACTGAGATCACGCCCGTCCCCGCCATCGCCGCCAACGCGAACAGGCCAATGGCCGACGCGGTCATGGCCTTGCCAACTGGTCCCGTTCCTTCGCGGTAGCTCTTGCCTGTGAGCACCGCGGTCGTTGCCACGCTACACGCGAGACCCAGAAACGGCGTCCTCCAACTGGCCAGAAACGAGGAGCCGCCGCCGTGGACGATCAGCGGGATGGTGATGACGAGCACCCAGGCGGGAGCAAACAGAACCGTCTGAACCCACAGAACCAACCCGATCTGTCTCGAACTGTACGGCAGAGACCTGCGCACGCGGCTTTGTCGAATGTACGTGCCAATCGTCACCATGCTGAATACAACGCAAGCCAGTGGCGGGAAGAGCGTGATGCCCAGCATGTCCAGATTGTCGGCCGCATCTGAGTGGGCGGCATAAGCCGATACGTAGGCGATAGACGTGCAAACCAGAAAGAAATACACCGGGTAGCGCGCATACGGACCTGAAATCATCCACCGCCCCATCATATTCCTACTCCTGTTTCGTGCCCTCGCACCAACCCCACGAACAACTCCTCCATCGTCACCGGCGGGCGGAGCTTGTGGGTGTCCGGTGTGCCTGCAGCGATGGGGGAAGACACCGGAAAACGAGTCCTCGGGTGGTGCCGCGGTAGGGGCGCGACTTCCGTCTCTCCCATCACCGACAACGCCCTAAAGGGCGCACTACAAACCCGTACCCCCGACTCCGGATGTGCCACCTTCAAGCGCAGCTTGTGGGTGTCCGGATTGAGCGCCTCTGCTCGCATATCTGCCCACATCCGCATCACAGCCGCCCCCCGATCACCGACTGACCCATAATGCTAAGACCGCGCTCGACCCGAACGTACACGCTCGAACCGCGGTCGATCGCGCGGTACAGCAAGAGAAGGCCGAGGGGATTCAGCACCAGCGCCGCGTACACGCTCACCCAGAACGCCGCGGGGTAGTAGCCTTCCGGCGGAAAGAGTCCCGCCCTGGCGACGACCAACGCGGCCATCGAGATGGCCCATAGACACACTATAGATGACCGCCCGAACGGCACGTCCAACGCTGGCTTCAGGTTCCATACCGTCACGAAGAGCGCGGCACCGGCCCCCGCCGCGACCGCGGCCACCGGCGTCCAGGAGAACGTCCCTCGCAGTGCCCAGGAGACGCCCACCGCCATGATCGTCATCAACCCTGTCGCGGCATAGTACCGCCTCGCCGTGCGCGCCAGAAGCTGACCCGATGTCACAGGGACCAGACGCATGGTCTTGAAGAATCTGCACTCCCGCACCACGCATTGTCCAAGAAACATCCCGGGCATGATCCACATCGCGAACAGCTCGAGCCCGTGTTCCGAGTGGAGCATCCACATCATCCAGCCGAGCGCGCACGCGCCAAACAATGACATGAAGACGAAATGACCCATCCCCGCGGGGAGGGCTCGACGCGAACCGAAACCCCCAGGCGACGCCGTCTTGCGCGACGGCGTTATGCGCGAATTCATCTTGGGGTTCATATGCGCCAACGCCTCACGTTGCACCCACGTGTATCCCACGAGCGCCACCACCAGAGGCGTCAGCCAGTAGGAGGGCACCTTGCCCAATACCGCCAGAACCACCAGCACGATCAAGGCAGG
>JAAEQP010000369.1 GCA_024231375.1 bacterium
GGAGATCGCAGACCTCGTCGTCACGATGGCGAATGCCAACGTCCGCTGGCGCTACACCAGGATCCGCGACGCGCTTCGGAACGTTGGGCACGAGATCGCGAGGAACACCGTCATGCGCATCCTGCTGGACCACGGCATCGTGCCGGCTCCGGAGCGAAGCAGGAAGACGTCGTGGAAGACCTTCATCAAGGCCCACCTTGGCGTGCTCGCAGCCGCCGACTTCTTCACCGTGGAGGTCCTGACGTGGCGCGGTCTCGTCAGGCACTGGGTGTTCTTCGTGATGGACATCAAGACACGGCGCGTACAGATCGCCGGGATCACCTGCAATCCCTCGGGCGCCTGGATGAAGCAGATCGCAAGGAACCTCACCGACGCGGAGGACGGCTTCCTGCTGAAGATGCGCTACATGATCATCGATCGCGACCCCTTCGCTTCGCGTTGTGCCACGAAGTTCAGACAAGGGGGAAAGGATGCCGTAGCTGAATGGAAACCTTGTGTAGTGACCCCTCGCGGGTAACCCACCCCGCCCGGCAGGCTGGCCAGCTGGCCGGAA
>JAAEQP010000370.1 GCA_024231375.1 bacterium
AATATGCATTCCCGTTCTCGTATTCCCTGATCTGGTAATCAGCCCAGCGACAAGCCGCGCCGAGCAGGCGCGTCTCCCCCGTAGCGCGGTAATGAGCAACAGCTGCCTCATACAAATGCCCGGCAATATACAGATCGTGCAACACTTTGGGGTCCCATCGTTTCTTCTGGCCCTTCTGCGCGTTGATATACCCATCGTCATCCTGGCACGCGATGACAAGACCCACAAGCCGGTCGATTTCTTTCTTAAGCTCAACGTCGCCTGTCTGGACATAGACGTAGCAGGCGCCTTCCAGCCATTTATAGAAATCACTGTCCGCCGCCAGACGATATTTCGGCGGCTCCTCACCTGAAGCAGCTGTTTCAAACCCTCTTGGGATCGGGGTCTCCAGCCCCAGCATCAAACTGTCCAGATTACGATCGATTCGTCTTCCCAGATATCCCGAGACTTGTGTTTGATGTAACGGTACAGGCTGGGCCTTTGCGATGGAGGACGACCAGTCTGCTGCGCGATACAAATCTCCATCATTCGTCTCAGCGGCGAATGCCCATAACGAGATAATCGAGAGAAGCGAGGTGGTGATGGCTCGTATATGCATGTCATTCTTCCTGATGCGATTCCGGTTGCCCGTGTAGGCGCCACGGTCGACGCGAATCGGTTTAGAAGTACCCCAGGGCGCGCAACTGCTCCTTGAGTTCCTCGTCGACGCTCACTTCTTCCGGCCGTTCGACCATCTCGGCGTGGGCGGCATTGCGCTGGTTGTGTCGCTCGAGCAGCGCCCGGAGTTCCAGCACGCGGGCCGGATGCTTCTCGGAGAGATTGACGGCCTCGCCCGGGTCCGCGCCAAGATCGAACAGCATCTCCCCGCCCGACGTTCGGTCCACAATGAGTTTCCAGTTGTCCAACTGAACCTGCTCGACATGGATCTTGTACTTGGGCCACAAGGTGCGCGTACTCGAAAACGCGGGCCGTTGCGCGTCCCGACCATCCGCGAGTAGGCTCAGCCCCTGCCACAACGGATTGGGCGCCAATCCCAGCAGATCGGCAACCGTCGGCAGCACATCCAGAGTCTCTACCGTCTCCTCCACGAGGCGAGGTTCCAGACCTGGCCCACGCACGATCAGCGGCACGTGGATCTGCTCCTCGTAGAGCGTGAGCGAGTGCATCAGGAATCCGTGGTCCCAGAACTCCTCGCCGTGGTCCGTCACGATGACGACGATCGTGTTCTCGCGGTGCTCGTCAAGATACGCCAGTAACTTGCCCAATTCATCATCCAGGAACTTCACTTCCCCGTCGTACAGCGTCCGAACGGCCTCCATACCCACCGGAGACGCGTCAGCCACGTCGCGCTTCTCCTTGAGCCCCACCATGTGATGCCCCTTGTCCAGGACGCATGTGAAGAGGTCGGTGGCCCACTGCGTGTCCGTTTCGTCCAGCTTCTCAGGACATCCCAGTTGACTCCGGTATCGCTCGGGCGGCGCGTACTTGTCGTGAGGGTCCAGATAGTGGGCGTACAGGAAGTACGGTTCCTTCGCGCTCTCCGCCTCCTTCGCGATCTCTAAGGCCCGCGCCGTCACCCAATCGGCTTTCGCATCGCTCTTGAACTCGTACGAATCAAAGCCCTGCGCGAACCCCAAGTCCCCATGTGCATGTGCGTTGGTCTGGATGCCCGCCGTGGCATACCCGGCTCGCTTCAGGTAGCTGGCCATGGTCTGCATGCTCTCCGGCACGGCGTGGGATTTCACCGTGGGGTCCTCGGCATCTTCGGAGTAGTGGACGCCGTGAGTGTCCACGTAGAGCGAGGTGAACAAGGACGCCATCGCCGGCCGGGTCCAACTGCACGGCGACACGGCGTGGGCGAAGTCCAGCGATTCTTCAGAGAACCGGCGCAGGTTTGGCATAAGGGGAATGCCATTGCGTTCGGCCGTTAGCCTGTCTGCACGCAGGGTGTCCAGGACAATCAAGACCACATTTGGTCGCGCGCCATCCTCTTCCGCCATTGCCGGGGGCGCGGCCTGCACCATCACTGCCAAACACGTCATCGCCAAACCAAATCGAAACCAACCGATCTGTCTCTTCATCAAGTCCGCCTCTGAGTTGCCGCGATTTCTCTCCTATGGTACCGTTTTCACTTTCTCAAGGCACATTGACGCCAATGATGCGAGATGCGAGGGGAATCCGAGCCGACAACCGCGAAAGGACCGGGCATGCGTCTCCAACGAGCCAGAGTGCAGGCACTCATACTGATGGCAGGCTCTCTGGCCGCCGCCATCCTGCCGACATCGTTCACGGACCTCTGTTACGCCGAATCCAAGGAGGCGGCCCCAATGGACGTTGTGTGCCCCAGTTCCGTCGACGGCGAAGATCAGCGAATGAAGCTCTATGTCCCACCCGGGGCCAAGCCGGACGGCGACGGCCCGCCGGTTCCCCTGGTGGTGAGCCTACACAGTTGGTCGGCGGGCTACGCGGCCTACGACGCCTACAAACCCACACTGGCCGAGTGCCGGGCCCGCGGCTGGGTGTTCCTGTCGCCCGATTTCCGCGGCCCGAACGTGCGACCGGAAGCGTGCGCATCCGATATGGCTATGCAGGACGTGCTGGACGCCGTGGCCTTCGCCCGCCAACAGGCCCGCATCGACGCGACCCGCATCTACTTGCTCGGCGGCTCAGGCGGCGGTCACATGGCGCTCATGATGGCATGCAAGGCACCCGACCTGTGGGCTGCCGTGTCAACCTGGGTGCCCGTGACGGACTTGGCCGCGTGGCACCGCTTCTGCACGGAGCAGGACTACGTCTACGCCGGGCGCATCGAGAAGTGCATGCAAGGCCCGCCCGGAGACGCCGCCCGCGACCGCGAATACCGCAAGCGCTCGCCCCTCTTCTTCCTCGAACAGGCCAAGGGCATCCCCATCGACATCCAGACCGGCATCCACGACGGTCACGGTGGCCGCGCCATTCCGGTCGATCATTCGCTGCGTGCGTTCAACGCCTTGGTCGAAGCCAATGGACACGGCAACGCCCGGTTGTCCGACGCGGATATCGCATCTCTCACGTCCGAGGCCCATGTGCCCACGCACCTGACCGATGAATGTGAAGACGAGGCCGGTCGCGAGCATCCCGTGCTGTTCCGCCGGTCCGCCGGACCCGTTCGACTGACGCTGTTCGACGGCGGACACGTGATAGACCCCGCCGCGGGACTCAATTGGCTCGCCGCACAGTGGAAGGCGACGAAGGAATCGGCCACGGTATCGCTGGACGGCGAGTGGGACTTCACGTGGACGCCTGCCACCGCCGACGCCATCCCCCCCCTACCCGTATCGGAAATGTTTGACGCCAAGGTGAGAGTCCCCGGAAAACTGGATGACCAGTGGGACCGCCTGAAGGAAAGCGCTTGGTGGGAAGACGCGGTGTTCGCGACGGCCCAGGGACCGGTCCAGTACCTCAGCGGCATCGGGTGGTACAGAACCCGCTTCCAGGCGCCCGCCGATTGGGAAGGTCGCGCCGTGCGGCTCACCGTCGGGTGGGCGGTTGGCCAGATGAACGTGTGGGTCAATGGCCGACACGTGGACACCTTCGACTACGGCGTGTATGTGCCAAACACAGTCGACGTCTCCGGCCATCTCGCGCCTGGAGAAACGAACGAGATCATCGTTTCCGTCGACAACACCCACGGGTTCGCCGGAGGGTGGGCTTTCCTCGGCGATGCGGGCAAGGCCAGCGCCATCAGCCGACCCGTCACTCTTGACGTGGCCGCAAGCCACGCGTTCATCCAGGACCTGTACATACGCCCCGGCGCGGACCTCAAGGAAGCCGTATGGGATACGGAACTGACCGTCGCCTCGAATAGCAAGGACCCCGGTCCGTCACGTATCGCATGGCGTATTGTCACCAGCGACGGCCGCGAGGAACTGGCGCACGGCGAGATTGCCGTTCCTGCGTTCAAGGAAACCACGCGCGTCCCCGCGAGCGCCCGCATACCGGCTATCAAACCTTGGAGTCCGCGACACCCGAACCTGTACTGGATCGAACTCGAATGGCGCGCGGATGACGGAAACACGCTTCTGGACACGCACCGTCAACGCTTCGGACTACGACGATGGTCCCATGACGGACGCAAGCTCCTCCTCAACGGCACCCCCTTCTACCTCTGTGGCGAGTTCGGCGCGTACTGCTTCCCCGTCGACGGCACAACACCGACGGACAAAGCCTACTGGATCGACCACGTCGCCCGGGCCAAGGAAGTGGGCATGAACTACATCAACTTCGCGGCCCGCGTCTGCCCCGTCGAGTTGATGGAAGCCGCCGACGAACTCGGCATTGTTCTCCAATGCGGTGACCACATGACCGTGCTCAAGGAGCACCGCGACCACTACGAGGACGTGTGGACTCCCATCGTGCGTCTCACGCGCCAGTACCCCAGCATGGGCTTCTACGGATTCGGCGGCGAACGCGACTACTACGACGGGGCCATCGATCAGTTTCAGAAGCAGTACGACCTCATCAAGGCGCTCCACCCCGAAAGCATGGTCATGCCCCAACAGGCCATTCGCGGCATCGACTACGCCTTCACCGATGAAGAGAAAACCGAGTTGACCAAGGACCCGTTCCCCCATCACGCGGAGCGCCTCGTCCAGTATACGAAGGCCTGCGATCTCTTCGGCCACTACTCGGGCGGGGGATTCGGCTACAACTACTTCGGCGACCCCTGGCGCATGCTGGAAAAACGGTTCCGCATCTACGACAAGCCCCTGGTCATGCACGAATTGTTCATGGGCATGTCGTACCTCAGTCCGCACAACGCCCAGCGATATACCGGTCGCATTCCGCCCTACCTCTACACCCAACTTGAGAAGGATCTCACGGCAGCCGGTCTTTTCGACCGGTGGCCCGTCTACCACGCAAACAGTTCGAAACTGCAAGGCATCTGTAAGAAGTACTGCATCGAAAAGGCACGAAAATGCGACGAACTCGCCGGGTTCGAGTACCTCGGCATGACCGACATGCATTTCTGCGCCCACTACACCGTCGGAATCCTCGACGAGTTCAAGCAACTGAAACCGGGCGACACGGTGGAAGGCATCCGCCGGTACAACAGCGACAGTGTGCTTCTCATCGACTTCGCAGGCGACAGCATCAACCGGTCGTTCTGGAGTGGCGACGCGTTCAGAGCCGACCTTATGGTGTCCCTCTTCGGTGAGACGGGAATCGAGACAGGCCGTCTGACCTGGACACTCCGAGACGGAGAACACGTCGTGTTGGACGGTGGCTTGGACCTCGTCGACGTAGCGAACGGGCGCGTATCCACGCTGGAAACGCTCGACATCCACTGGCCGTCGGTGGACGAGACCACACGCCTCAATCTGGAGATCCATCTGACGGCCCCCGGCTACGACCTCACCAATGACTGGGATTTCTGGGTGTTTCCGAAAGTCGCGCCACCCCGTTTCGAGGCAGATGCGGACGACGCCGTTCGCGTGCTGCTGGGCTCTCGCTATGAAGAGCTCAGCCCACTCACAGACGCGGCCGACCGTCCGTTGCGCATCGTGTCGGAAGTCACCGAGCGCGACCTGACCCACCTGACACGCGGCGGCGATGTGCTGCTGTTGGGTGCCAAGCCCTTCAATGAATACACCCAATGGCGGTCGTTCCGTCCGGGCCTGGGCGCGCGCGAACACCACAACGTGGGCACAGTCATCGCGCAGCATCCCATATTCAGCGCACTCCCCCACGACGGCTGGGGCGACTGGCAGTTCTATCCGGTGCTCGAGGGCGCGACCTGCATCCTCTTCGATGACGCCCTGACAACGCCTTTCGACCCCATCCTCGAAATCATCAGTTCGGCGGAACACGTGCGCAAACACGCGGCCATCATGGAGAAACGCGTCGGCAACGGCCGATTGCTCGTGTCCACATGCGAATACGACGCGGCCAACCCGGCCTGCGTCGCGCTCATGGACGGGATCCTGGCGTATGTGACTGGCGACGTCTTCGCTCCCGCCAGCGACCTATCCCCCGCCGTGCTGGAACGCCTCATCGCGCCGCCCGAGGCCGCCGTGGCAACCAACCTCGTTGCCGTGCCCGGTTTCGAGACGCCCACACTCATACCCGACGCGTGGCAGACCTACGGCACGCCGTACGAGATCGACGAAGGCGCCGCCCATACCGGCAGCGCGTCGCTGAAGATCGCGATTGCTCCAGACCACGCCGCGGCAAACCCCAACGGCCACACGGGCGCCATGGCCAAGGCCATCCAGTTCACCCACCCACCAAAGGAAATCAGGCTCTCCGCGTGGCACAAGACAGACGCGCTCACAGGCGACAAGGGCCGCGACTTCCTCCTCTTTGCCTACGTCCGCTACGCAAATGGAAAGCAGCACACATTGCGTCTCTTCCTCGAACCCGGAACTCACGACTGGGAGCTTGCCGAAACCACATGGAAGCCTGAGGGTGATGTCACTCAAGCGACCCTCTACATCGGACTGGCCCGCAGAACGGGCACCGCCTGGATAGACGATGTGTACTTCGGAGCGGCCCCCGCAAACGAGAAGGGCGGTCAATCGACGCCCGAGGAGTCGTTGCACAAATGGCACAGCGAACCCGTGAAGGTCGACTTCGGACAGAAGTCCTCCTACCGCGTGAATGGAGGCCCCTGGCAGACCGGCACGCACGTTGACGTGACCCAGGAAGGCTTAACTTCCGTCGATTTCAAGGCGGCCTCCAGCGGCGACGCGTACGAGACAAAGACCGTGCGCATCGACACCGCGCCGCCGGTGATTGTGCTCACCACCGAACCCATCCTGGAACAAGAGGGTGGCGTGTACTTCGCGGGAACAGATACGGTATTCACCTTTGAAGGTAGAGACGCACTTTCAGGTGTCGAGGGCATCGAGATGTCGGTCGACGGAAGCTCGTACACCCCGTATCTACGTCCTATGTCGCTGCCCCTTGGCCAGCACGTGCTGCGCTGCCGCGCCACGGACCGAGCTGGCAACCAGACGGAAGTCATCACGGGACCCGAACTCACGGGCGGCGAAACCACAACGCTGCACGTGACAGTGCGCTGACCGTGCGGTCTAAGCGAAAACGCCGGGACTGACCCCAGCGAGTCCGCCGCAGGCGGGCGAGACGGGTCTGTCCCTGGCCTTTTCGCGGCCTGCACGTGGCGGGACGGCGCTTTGTCAGCGGCCCCACTATGGCACCCGGCTATCGCGAGACGTGCTCCAGAGGCTGTGGCTTTGCCGGCCAACCCACCCGGCTCGATTCTCTCTACCCCTGTCCGTTAGAATGCCAATTCGAATGCAAATCGGACCGAACTGGTCCGCAACAGACGAGGATAGTCTAATGAAGCGCTATGCGATCGTGCTCATATCTTGTTGTACCGTGGCCATCGCCGGGATCGCCTCGGCTCAGACCGACGAAGTCCCGGGGTTCAAGGACCTGTTCAACGGCAAGGACTTGTCGGGGTGGGTCAATGTGAACACGGCCGAAGACACCTGGAGCGTGCGCGACGGCCTGCTGGTATGCAAGGGGCTGCCCATCGGCGTTATGCGCAGCGAGAAACAGTACGAGAACTTCATTCTCCACATCGAGTGGCGCCACATGGAAGCCGGCGGCAACTCCGGCTGCTTCGTATGGAGCGAAGGCAAGGTCGCGGAAGGGAAGCAACTCCCCAAGGGCGTCGAAGTCCAGATGCTCGAACTCGACTGGGTCAACCAACACAAGAACAACGGCAAACTCCCCCCCATCGCCTACGTCCACGGAGAGCTGTTTGGAGCCTTGGGTGCGGTCACCGAACCCGACAACCCCCGCGGCGCCCGCAGCAAATCCATCGAGAACCGCTGCCTGGGCAAAGGCCAGTGGAACACGTACGATGTCGTGTGCGTCGATGGCGTCATCAAGCTGTCCGTGAACGGCAAGTTCGTCAACGG
>JAAEQP010000371.1 GCA_024231375.1 bacterium
GCGCATCTTGCCGAAATCGAGGAAACCCAGATTGTCCATCCCGGCGTCGCTGGTGTCCGCACGCATCCAGAACTCGATCGTGCCCCGGTGCGCGTGGACGTGTTCGTACGTGCCCTCACCAGTCTTCTTCCCGCGCGGGACAATCATCTTCTTGCCGGTTTCGATGTGGACGACTTTGTGACGCCATCCCGGCGGAGACGACCGTGGCACGACCGTGGCCGCCGGGGAAATCGCGGCCGGTGTGAACACCGCGTCGGACGTGGGATGGACCAAAGGCGCGATGCCGTCGATACGCAGAATGGCGCTGAGCGGCGGAGACTGGCGGAACCGCCAGATCTTCCCCTTGGCATCGGCCGGAACGGGAACTTTCCACTCGAGCCAGGACGTGCGCCACCGGGCCCGGTTCACGTCGGAACTTTGCCGCAGCAACCTGCCCGTCGCGTTCCGCAACTGTAGCGAGACCTTTTCCCATGGAGTGAGCAACCCGTAACGCAAGGACA
>JAAEQP010000372.1 GCA_024231375.1 bacterium
GTCCCCAGCCAAGGGATGCGCACAGCGCACCGCACGACGTTCGGCGTGATCGGGATTGCGCCTTCGTCCCCATTCCGTTTACCATGGAGATCCAATGACGATTATGTCCTGGGAGGATCAGGGAGGATCAACATGCGGAATGACCAGACGATGCAGCGTGTGGGTGTCATCATGGCCGGAGGATCGGGCGAACGGTTCTGGCCTTTGTCGCGTCGCAAGCGGCCCAAGCAGCTCCTGCGGCTCACGAGCGAGACCCAAACCATGCTGGGCGAAGCGGTTGAGCGCATCGCACCCCTGGTCGCGGCCGAGCATGTCTATGTCGTTACAGGAGAACATCTTGTAGATCCCATCCGTGAAGCCGGCATCGGCGTGCCCGACGAGAACGTCATCGCCGAGCCCTGCAAGCGCAACACGGCCGGCGCCCTTATGTATGCCGCCGCCCACTTGCTGGCCAAGTACGGCGGCGACGGGTCCAACCTCTCCATGGCCGTCACCACGGCGGACCATCTCGTGGGCAAACCCGACCTGTTCGTGGCAACCCTGGACGCCGCTCTGTCCGCGGCCGAGCGCGAAGACGCCCTCGCCACCCTTGGCGTGGTGCCCGACCGCCCGGAGACGGGGTACGGCTACATCCAGACCGAAGGAGACGTGCTGGAAGGCGGTTCGCCGGGGGTCGACGTGTTCAGCGTATCGGCGTTTCACGAAAAACCCAATCGGGAGCAAGCCGAGGAATTCATCGCCACGGGCCGCTATTTCTGGAACAGTGGCATGTTCTTCTGGAAAGTGTCCACCTTCCTCAGCGAATTCGATCAGGCCCGCCCGGAATTCGCCCAAATCACCCGCGACATGGCCGAAGCCATGGGCCGGGGCGACGATCAAGCGGTTCGCACCTCGTTCGAGGGCCTCGAGGACATCTCCATCGACTACGCGCTCATGGAACACGCGGACCGCGTGCTCATGGCCCGGGCCGAGTTCCCCTGGGACGACGTGGGCGCGTGGCCCGCGCTCGAGCGGACGTACGGTTCCGACGACGACGGCAACGTGGCCATCGGCGACCCGGTGCTGGTCGATGTGAAGGACTGCATCGTCTACAACGATCCCGGCGCGGACGCCATGGCCGTGGGCGTTGTCGGCGTGGAAGATCTGGTGGTTGTTGTCACCAAAGACGCCGTTCTCGTTGCGCCCAAAGACCGGGCGCAGGACGTGAAGAAGGTTGTGACGGAGCTGAAAGAGCGCGGAAGCGGGTTGGTGTAACCCATGTTCCCGGTCTGATCTGTAAACAAGGTTACCGGTTTGGACCGGGGTGAGGGGTCTTGAAACCAGTCACATCGTATCCGCTTCTCAAGCCGAGGGTAACCGAGGATGACGCCCAGGCATCTGCAACCGGCCCTTATCCTCATCAGCGCGGCCTGTATCGCCTATCAGGTCGCCTTGGTCCGCACCTTCGCCGTCATGCAGTGGCACCATTTCGCCCACATGATCATCAGCATGGCCATGTTGGGCTTCGGGGCCAGCGGCGCTCTGCTTGCGGTCACACGACCCTGGGTCGCAGGCCGTGAACCGGTTCTCCTTCGCTTCGCGGCGTGGCTCGCTGTCGTTGGCCTGCCCGGTTGCTTCCTGCTCGGCGTCCACATCCCCTTCGAAACCTTCCGGCTAACCGTCGAGCCCATGCAGATGGTTTACGTGGGGGCGCTCTATCTCGTGTTGGCCATTCCCTTTGGGCTGATGGCCATATGCATCGCGCTCGCGTTCATGGCGAATCCGGAACGGGTGGGCCGGGTCTACGGAGTCAACATGCTGGGGTCCGGTCTCGGAGCGGCCGGCGCGGTGGCCCTGCTGCACATGGCCCACCCCGCACACATCCCCTTCCTTCTGACCCCAGTTGTTGCGGCGGGCGCAGCTCTGTTGAGCGTCGGCGTTGCCCGGTCGCGTTTCGCACGGACACTCGCCCTGATTGTGCCGGTCCTGGTCCTGGCGGGTGCTGTTTGGATGTGCGGGCGCCCTCCCGCGTTGCCGCTGTCGGAGTACAAGCCCCTGTCCTACGCTCTCCAGCTTCCGGACGCCCGCGTCATTGCCGAGGCCCACGGTCCGTTGGCCGTCCTGACGGCCGTCGAGTCGGACCAGATTCGCGAGACCCCCGGCCAGGTGTCGGGATATCCCTGGGAGCGGCTGGGACCCTTCCCCCCGCAGGTTGGCGTCTTCTTCGACGGGAACGGTCCGTCACCCGTACATCGGTTCGACGGCGACCTGGCGCCCTTCGCTTACCTGGATTACGTGACCGGCGCCGTGGCGTACCGCCTCGTCGATGCCCCACACGCATTCGTCATTGGGGCGGGCGGCGGCACGGAGATCCTGTCCGCCTTGTCCCACGGATCGGCGCACGTGACCGCAGTAGAACTCGACCCGAACGTCGTGCGTCTGGTGGACGACCGGCTGGGCGCGTTCTCCGGCTGCCCCTACGGGCGGGACGACGTCACCTTGGTCGTCGCCGAGGGCCGCGGATTCGCGCAAGGCGCCCGCGGCGAATTCGACTTGATTCATGTCCCATCGACCGGTGGATTCGCCACGGCTTCGGCCGGTGTGCTCACGCTGAGTGAGAGTTATCTCTATACCGTTGAGTCATTTGTGGCGTTTCTGGACCGCCTGTCGCCCGAGGGGGTCCTCGTGATGGACTGCTGGCTGCAGGTGCCGCCCCGAAACGCGCTGAAACTGTTTGCCACGGCGGTCGAAGCCTGTGAAACGGCGGGAATCGCCGAACCCGGCCGCCATCTGCTGTTCGTTCGGTCCTGGAACAACGCCACCATCTGCGTGAGCCGCTCAGCCTTGAGCGACGACCACATCGCGGCGGTGCGGGCCTTCTGCGAGTCGCGGGGCTTCGACATCTGCCATCTGCCCGGCATGCGGCCGGGCGAGGCGAATCAGTTCACGGTGCTGCCCGACACGGGTACGACTTACCACGAGGCAGCGGCACGAATTCTTGACCCCGAGACGCGCGACGCGTTTCTCCATGCATATCCCTTCTACGTACAGCCCGCCACGGACGACCGCCCCTTCTTCTTCCGGTTCTTCAAGTGGAAGCACCTGACCTGGTTCCTAGGGAAGGAAGGGCCGGGCCTGCCCTTCGTTGAATGGGGATACGTGGTGCTCATCGCGACCGTGGTACAGAGCGTGGTCGCTGGACTGGTGTTCGTGCTCCTACCGGTGGCCGTGTTCCGGCGGCGCGCAATTCGAGGCGGGAAAGGGCGCATCCTAGTCTACTTCGGGTGTCTTGGTCTGGCCTACATGGCCCTCGAAATCGCCATGATTCAGCGGCTCATGCTGTTCCTGGCGTCGCCCGTGCTCGCCATGGCCGCCGTGTTGACCGCGTTCCTCGTGTTCTCGGGGCTGGGCAGTCTGTACGCCGACCGCCGCATCGTGGGGCTCGGACGCCCCGTCGGCGGGATTGCAGTGAGCGCGTTGGCCTTCCTCGTCCTGATGCCGGTGCTGTTCCGAGTGGGTTGCGGATGGCCGGTCGTCGTGCGCGCGGTGGCAGCGGTGGTGTTCCTCGCGCCCATGGCCTTCTTCATGGGCATGCCCTTTCCCATGGGGTTGCAGCGCGTCTCACGCACGGCTCCGGGCTACATGCCTTGGGCCTGGGCCGTCAACGGATGCGCGTCGGTGACCGGGGCTTCCCTGGCCCCGCTCCTGGCGCTGCATTGCGGATTCCGGCTGGTTCTGGGGTTCGCCGCACTTCTCTATGCCGTGGCGGCGCTCACCTTGGGCCGTTCGGGGAATGGACGGTCGTCGCCCGGATAGTGCCGCTACTGCCGCGACGCCAGAATTGCCGCGCCGATGGCCCCGGTCATTTGCGGGTCGGACACGACCGACACGGGCTCGTCGAGCACGGACGACACGGCGTCGGCCATGCCGGATACGAGTGCCACGCCTCCCGTGAACGCGATGGGGGTGTCCACGTGACGCCCCGCCATGGCGGCCAACCGCTTGGCGATGGAGTTCTGCACGCCGGCCACGATGTCTTCGCCGGGAATGCCTGACGCCAGGAGTCCGATGATTTCCGTCTCGGCGAATACCACGCACATGCTGCTGATGGCAGCGGGCTGTTTGCTTCGGCCGGCGAGTTCGCCCAGGTCGTTCAAACCCACCTCAAGACGAGACGCCACCACCTCGAGGAACCGGCCCGTCCCGGCGGCGCATCGGTCGTTCATGGAGAAATCCTGCACGGCCCCGGACTCGGTCAACCGGATGAGCTTGCTGTCCTGCCCGCCGATTTCGATGACGGTCATGGTGTCTGGCGCGAGATGGCGCACGCCGCAGGCGTGGCAGGTGATCTCGGTGATGGTGGTGTCGGTGAACCCGAGGTTGTTTCGGCCATAGCCCGTGGCCACGGTCTTGTCCACGGCCGAACGGTCCAGGCCGTTGTCCTTCAGCACACGGTCGAAGAGCTGTTCGGCAAGGGCTTCCTGCTGCACGCCTTGGTCCGCCGTGGCAACGGCGACAATTTCGGCCTTGTCCGAGTCGTACAGCGCGATCTTGATCGCGCGGGAGCCTGCATCGATTCCTGCGTATATCACATCGTCCTCCGGTCTCGTACCGTCTCTACCAACGCTCCCAGGCGGGTTCGCAGTCCCGGCTCGAGCGCATCGCACAGCGGCGGGACCTCGATCTCCAAGGTCGGGAGACCCAACCGTTCGCTCACCGCGTTGCGTATCACGGTTCCTTCCACGGCGCAGTGGCTTGCGCCCGGTATCCGCGACACCAGCACCGCCTCCGCGCCAAACGTCTCCACATCCCGGCATACCCGGTCGGCCCGGTCCCTCACACTGCCCACCATGGGGTCCGCCAACGCCATCCGCGCCAGCGCTTCCATGGGCGCCATATCCTCGGGGATAGCGTCCAGTGCGTGGGAGAACAGGTACTCCGACCCGCACACCCGGCCGCCGCAGTCTTCCAGGAGGTTCATCACCCGGAGGTCCGCCACGGGGTTGACCCAATATACACGAACAGCGTCGGGCGAGAGAACTCCCAGGCCCGCGTCCACGCGCCGGCGGACCTCGGTCAGCAAGTCCTCCAGCACGAGCACGCATTCTTCGCGGTCGGAACAGAAGTGGAGCGCCAGCATTTCGGCTATCAACATTTCCAGGGCCGGCATGGGACAGACCTCGGCCGTGTAGGCGGCATGACGCAGATCCCGCAACCGGTCGCGCACGCGGTTGGCCACGCGGATTCCGTCGGCCAAGGCGTCATCGGTCAGCGTCGCGCCGGCCGCGTGTTCGACGGCGCCGCGGACACGTTCAAGCTCTGATTTGACGAAGGCGACCTGGCTCGCGGCGGCCCGAAATCCACCGGGCAGATCGACGCCCGGTTCACCTGGGTCCGGTGCGCGACGATGCGGCATCTCCCACCACAGAATGGGATAGCCCAATCCGTTCAAGCGCTGCGCGATGGCGGAGAAATCGTCGCATACGGCACCCACGCTGCACGTGAGCAGGTCGGGGATGGGGAAGTGGGCCTCCGTCAGAAAGGCGCCCAGCATGGCGCGCACGGGACAGTGCGATTCGTCGATACCCAGTTGGTCCGCCACCTCGAGCAAGCCCGCGCTTAACTCCATCACGCAGGGAATCCACCATGCGCCGTCGGGGTAGAAGGCGGTGACGTTCGGCAACGCGTAGGCGAGGACGGGCACCGTGCCGAGGTCTTTCATTGCGCCCACCAGCACCTTGCCCTGGGCGCGGGCTTCACGAAGACGGTCCTCCTCGGTGAGTAGGAAGTTCCACAATCGCAGGGCGGCGGGCGAGTTGTCATAAAGCAGCCGCGTGAGCCGCAGGTCGCCGTCGGCCGCGTGACGGCCGATGGGTCCGCCGTAGGCCGGTTCACGCAGGCCTCCTCGAACGAGGTCCGCGTAGCGGACGTCCCATTCTTCGAGTCCGATGCGGCACGGGTCGCCCGTCATCGCAGCATCTCCACAAACGCCTCGATCCGCGACCGAACGCGACCCCCGTCATATCCCCCGTAGGCGATATCGACCGCCAACATGGGGAGATCGGCCCATTCCTTCATGCGTTGTGCTTCGGCATGCCACGTGTCGCACCACGTGTACCGGTGAAACAGGATGCCCTCGACCCCACGTTCCTCGAACGCGTCTTTGAGCCACCGATACAGGCGTCCGTTGGGTCGTTGGAAGGCGTCGGGAATCCGGCCGAAATAGGCGTCCGCCAATTCGCCCAACGGATCGTCGCGCAGGCGGCGCCGGTCGAAGGGGGCGGGCTCTCCCCGCTCCCCCGACGCCGTCGCATCCAACACCACGCGACCCCCGGCTTGCTCTACCAAGTCAAGAAACCCTCCCGGCTCCATGTCCTCGATCAGCAGCGGACCGCCCACCAACGCCAAGGCCGGACCACCGGACGGAGCCGCTCCGGCCTCATCGAGTGCGACGATGCCTTCGCGATGGAAGGCCATCAATGCCCGCGCGCGGGCCAATCCGGATTGCGTGGGCCAGGCATGACGCAGGGCTTCGCGCGTCGCGTTGAATTGCTCCAGCGTGTCCGCCAGTACGGCTGTGGACGGCGCGCTGCCTCCCTGCATCACCAGGAACCGTCCAAGCCGCATCAGTTCGTCGCGATAGAGTCCGTGGGCGTCCGGAGATTCGACGGTCGCGGGCACGTGCATGAGGAAGACGGGCGCCGACTCCGCCACCATCTCGGACGCCCGCCGCATCTGGTCGCACGCGGTCGTCATCACGACCACAGCGCCGGGATGGCGCATGGCGGTCTCCGAAAAGGCGACCGCGTACGGACACATGCCCATGGCCGCGCCCGACGCAAACAGCCCCGTCGCGCGGGAAGGCGCAGTTCGGCACGGGTGCATGCCATGGGCCGCGATCCATTCAGCGGGCACAAAGGGGCAACTGTAGAGGACGCTCGTCATTTCGCGGTTGCCGCCAGCTCCTTCTTCTTGGCCGTCACGGTTTCGAACAAGGCCTCCACCCGCACGGCAATGCGCGCCGTGTCGGACGGCGCGTAGTCCGTCTCGATGCGCAGGTACGGCAGGCCGAGTTCATCTTCCGCGAGGCGTTTGATGCGTTGCGCCTCCACATCGTAGGTGATGCACGCCTGCCAGACGAGGTCGACGATGCAGTCGGCACGGTACTCGGCCGCCAACTCGCGCAACAGATCGAGGCGCCGGTCGTTGTGGGTCATGACCGAGCACGGCAAGTGGAAGTACTTCTCCGCCACCGCGCGCAGGGGGTCTGGCGCGGCTTCGTCCACATCCTCCATGATCGGCTTCACGCCGACACACGACTCCAGGCTCACAACCAAGCCGCCATGGTCCTCCACGATGTCGAGCACGCGCTCGGCCCCGTGGGCCATGGGCACACCGGTCATCAGCACCCGCACGCGGTCATCGTCGCCGCCTTCGGCGTTGGCGTATAGCGCGAGGGCCTTCTCATACTGGGCGAGATCGGCGCAGATCCCCGAGATGCTGCTCTTGAACTCCAGCAACTCGCGGCCGGTCAACGGCGGGTCGTCCCGCTTCATGGTCGCCGCCAATTCGCGACGCAGCCTTCGTTCGCGGTTCATCACCTTGATGGCGTCCCGCAACCCGTCGTCCGTGACCGACGCTCCGAACTTCCGCTCCAGTTCCTCCTTGAACTTGCGCAGCTCCGCTTCCCAATGGGCGAATGCGTCGGCGTCGTCCGCCTTCTGCGGGAGTTCGAGGATGTACATGGGCCGCGTTTCGCCCATGAGCTCGTACATCTTCTTCTTGCCGTCGCACGTGGTCTCCGCCACGATCAGATCCGCCATTTCCAGAAACGGATTCGACTTCTGCACGTGGTACCCGAACGTCGACTTGATGAGCGGGCACAGGTTGGATGGCAACGTGCGTTCGGCGTCGGCGATGGTCGCATCCGACCCGCCGCACAGACATACCGGCACACCGCCCGCCGCCATGATCAGTTCGCGCGGCGTGTACTCGCACATGATGCCCACGACGGGTTTGCCCGCCGCTTTATGTTCGTTCGCGTAGTCGAGACAATGCCCGATCATATTCGCAAAGTACGCCTGCGGGCACTCGGAGTCCGCAGCCGCGCCGCCTCCCGAGCAACAGGCACTCGCCGCCGGTTTCGCGCTGGCGCAGCACGGCGACGCGGGTGGGTTACACGGGTCGGTCGGGTCCAGGTTCGCTTCTTTCTTGGGTCCACACTGGCTCATGGCTGTTGCGTTCCTTTCCTTACTGCTTGCGCGCCACGAACAGACCTTGCGCGATCTTGCCGGCGCCGGCCAGTTCCTGCATGAACACCATTTCCCCGCCCATGGCGGCCATGAGTTCGGTGTCCCACCCGATGATCTTCAAGGCGTCGTAGGTCAACTGCATGTTCAGCATGTTGAGGTAGAGGTCTACGTGCGGCTTGAACCGGCCCGTGTCCTCGGCGTGTTCCACGCTGCATCCGTGCTCGCCCAACAACGCTTCGTAGCCGGGGATACTCTGGAGCGAGGGGAACTTCATGAAGGTCATGAACCGTTCGGCCTCGGCAGCATCGAGACCCGCCGGTCCTTCCACCCAATCGGTGAAGGCGATGGTGCCGCCGGGCTTCACCAGGCGCGCGGCTTCGGCAATCATGGCGTTCTTGTCTTCCACGTAGCACCACGCATCCTCGCCCCACACGAAATCGGCACTGTCCGAAGGGAGCCCGGTGTCGCACACATCGGCCAGGACGAGCTGGAGTTGGTCCGACAAGCCTTCGTCGGCAACCCGTTGCCGGCCCGTCTCGATCATGCGTTCGGTCATGTCCACGCCCGTCATCTGTGCCACGCCATGGAAACGGGCAAGGAACCGCATGCCCGCGCCTGTGCAGCAGCAGAAATCAACGCCCGTCGTGCCCGCGCCGATTCCGGATTTCTCCGCGAGATCCATGGACGACGCGAACCCACCGATGTGGATCTGTTCGCCCATGACCAGTTCCCACAACTGACCTTCCGCCCCGTTGTACACATCTTTCACGTTCGTCGCGCTCATCGTCTGCAAGGTCTTCATGTCTTCCCCTTTCACTGCTTTGAGGATCCCCCGCGACCCATTGCCACACAAAAAACGGCCGCCCGCGGATGCGGACGGCCGGATCGGTCTCTATCCCGTGTCGTTAGAACTTCACGGTTTGCTTCTCCAACTTCATTTCGAACGGACCGACTTGATAGGTGCATAGAATGAAATACTCGGTGTTGAGTTTGGGACCACGCCATGTGGCCGAACAACTGAATCCTCACCCATATTCGAAGGTGCCTTGAGTGACCACCTTCCCGTCGGCCTTCACGATCTTGTACTTCGCCTCCTTCGGCCTTCGGCCCGACAGGGGCAGCTTCGTCCGCCGGCCCTGCATATGCGCGATGTCGATGACCTGCTCGTGGGCCTGACCACGGATGTTGAGATTCATGGGCAGGTCGGTCATCTGCCCTGCCTTCACCCGCTGGACGTGATGGGGGCTGATATCCACGGTCGGCGTGAAGGGTGCGCCGAAGGCCACGGTCCCGCCGCTGTCCGACAGGTCCGAAGCGGGCGTGTTGCCCGTTCCGTAGGCCACGAGCCCCCAGAGGTCGCCTTGCTCGTCGTTGCGGAGCGCCCGATACTTCGCCGGGATGTAGCTGCCCGCCGGCACCGTAATCTGCGTGCCGGGCTGGTACAACATGATGCACGTGTCCGA
>JAAEQP010000373.1 GCA_024231375.1 bacterium
ATTCGTGTCTTGCGGGACTCGAACCAGATTGAAGCCGTTTTCGGCTATTTCCGCGAGCTTCGCATCGTCCTGGGGCAGTTCGTACAAGCCGATGATTAACCGGGGGACGCCGTCGATCTTCAGAAAGCCATCCTCACTGAATCGGCTGTCGCCGGCGCCGGTCGCGGATGCCATTGGCAGGGGCCACAGGGCGAACGATAAGCATGCCACGGACAACAGGACCCTTTTGTATGTCACTTTGTGCATCATGTCATCCTCCCGTGATGGCCCCGTCGATAGTCGGTCACCACATTACAGAAAACCAAGTTGTGAAAAGTCGATATGTCCGTCCTCTGTGACGAGATTGCTGTCGGCGTGGACGGCTTCGACCTTGCCGATAAACATTTCATGCGAACCGGTCACGATGGAATCGACGACGTTGCATTCGATGCTAACGGGGCAATCCGCCAGCAGCGGAGCGTTGATCTTTTCGCCTTCCGTAATGGCCACCCCTAATGTGGCGAACTTGTCTTCATCCCGGCCGCTGTGGCTACCAAGATAGTCAAACATGGCTTTCTGGTCGGCGGTGACAAGATTCACGACAAAGCACCCGGTGTCTTTGACCATGTGATAGGAATGCCGGGTGGGGACAATACCGACCATCACCATGGGCGGGTCGTAGCTGCAGTTGGCGCAATAGCCCACCGCCAGGGCGTTGTTTTTCCCATCGGCGCCGCGGCAGGAAACGAGTACCTTGGCCGCCGGTTGCAGGCACGATCTCAGATTGGCCTGTGTCTTCTTCATTCTCTGTTGCTCCTAAACGAATGGTGGATTCAACGCACAAGGCCCTACCCTCGGTCCGAGAGCGTTGATACCGACGGTTTTACGGGAAGACCGATGCCATGTCCAGGCCCAACCGGGGGATTCCCCAGGCCGGACGCTCAAACGGGATGAGGGACCCGGAGTTGACATGCAGGTCTCCATACGCCATCATTAGTGTCACGCTGTCAATGGCGTATGCGCCGGTCCCGATGTGGAGAAGGACAATGCCGAAAACACGATGTTTGCCAACGCGACGGAAGTTCATGGGGATGGTTGCGGGCGCGACGCTTTGCTGCTGGTCGAAGCGCGACGTCGCCGCCGATGATTCGAAGGCACCAAGTGAGCCCCGCGCCATGGGCATCAAAGCGATCGAACGCTCCATCCTCTGGAATGGCCGCGCGGGCGGCACGACGTGGTTCCATCCGCGTGCCTGTATGGTCCCAACCGACACCGGTTCCGTTGCGTTCATGACGTTGCAGTCCATTACCGGGTCCGACATGTTTGGTCACGTGCATTGGTCGACGTCGACGGACCTGGGCCGGTCATGGACAGAGCCCCAGAGAATCGCGGCCCTGGGGCGTCATCCGGCTCGGAACGACCTGGCCGAGGGCGTCTGTGATGTCGTGCCGGAATACCACGCGCCGAGCGATACGGTCCTGGCGATCGGGCACAATGTCTATTACGACAAGACGGGCCGCCTCGCCAGGCCGCAACTGGAGCGCTATCCGGTCTATGTGGTGCGCACGCCGGACGGACAGTTCTCCCAGGCCACGAAGCTCCAGTGGGACGACCCACGCGGCACGGCTATCTACACCTGTGGCTGCGCCCAACGCGTCACGCTGCCGAACGGCCGTATCCTGGTTCCGCTATCCTTCGCACCCAAGGGCCAGACTGCGCGATCGGTCGGTTCGGTCCTGTGCGCTTACGACGGGCGCACGGTGGTGATCGAGCAATGCAGCAACGAACTGTCGAACGGTGTCAAACGCGGATTGCTGGAGCCCACGCTGGCGGAGTTCCGCGGTAAGTTCTATATGACGATCCGGGCCGAGGATGGTCGAGGGCATGTTACGTCTTCGACCGATGGTTTGAGCTGGCCGGTCCAACGCCCCTGGTGTTGGGACGACGGCACGCCCCTGACGATGTCCACGACGCAACAACGCTGGCTGCCTCACAGTGACGCGCTGTACCTCGTCTACACCCGCAAGGCCAAGGAGAATGTCAACGTCATGCGCTGGCGCGCGCCGCTTTGTCTGGCCCGCGTCGATACCGAACGACTCTGCCTGGTCCGTTCGACCGAGCGCATCGTGCTGCCGCTGATCGGCGACGGCGTCGACAACGCTCGCCACGTCGCTCGCATGGGCAACTTCCACACCGTCGCCGCCACGGCCGACGAATCCTGGGTCACCGTCGGTGAATGCCTGCCCGACGACGGCTGGCGCGGCGACCTCCTCCTCGCCCGCGTTCGCTGGTCACAAGCCAATAGCCTTCGTAGATAGGGAGACTGGTCCTGGACGGTGCCCAGCGCCGATTTCGCAGGCCCTGAGCAGCGCGATAGTCAAACCGCTCGCTACGTAGCTGAATCAGCGTGCTGCGGACGCCTGGCAACGGCGCCGCCGGTGGGCGTGTGACTGTCACAAGGATTGGCATG
>JAAEQP010000374.1 GCA_024231375.1 bacterium
ACCCGTGAGAGATCCCTCGACTTCGCTCGGGATGACGTTGGGGTGGAGTTCTTAGCGAAACCGGGGACATCGCAGCATTCTTGCCCTCGCCCAACGGGAGAGGGCAGGGTGAGGGGTCTTGAGGCGGGACTGTCCCCGCTTTCGCGTGGTTTCGCCGGACAGCCTACTCCCCCTTCACCACACTTCGCGCATCCTCCAGAATTCGCACCGACCAGTTCACCCTCACCGCATCACCCGCTTGGGCCTCCACAGTCGGTGAATTCAGAAAGAACCGAAGCATCTTGCACTGGTCCTCCGGACCCACCCAGTACCGATCGTACCAATGGTACAAGTTCCCAATCTGGTCCGGTTCGAACGTGAACATCACGCCTTCGGGCCGATCCTGACGCGCCAACACCATCCGGCCCGTGGCGTTCGCGATATCGAGGTTGCCTTCCACCCACCAGAAGTCGGTCTCCGCGCCCAGATCGCGCGCTGTCCACGTGCCGTCCGTGCGTTCCGTGTACAGAGTCGGGTGCGGACCGAACACGCTGTCCTGCAGGTCGAACATGACGCACGACGTGCAGTGGAGGGGACCCGCCGCGGTCGCCTCGACACTCACATCCGAGTGCAGCGTGTCGCCCTCGAACCGGACCGACTTTCCGACGACACAGTTCTTCAGGTCCGCCCGTAGATCGACGGACTCCGGCGAGGCCGCCACAACGGCATACTCGCCCACCGGCGTACCGTTGATCTTCTCCTCGGTCGTCGTGAAGTTGGGGTACTGCAACGCCAGCCCGCGCCACGCCTCTTTGAGCGGCGCGAACCCGGTCCGTGCATCGCGATAATCCACAATGTGACCGCCCACGCCCGGCACCACCACGGCTTCGCTCGTTCCGCCCGTAACCAGGTGCGCCGGCCACGGTACACCGGCCTTGTCCAGGCCGAGGCTGTGGGGTTCGAGTTTCTTGAGTTCGCCCAAGGCCTCCACGCCGTGCTTGATGGCGAGTCGTTTGAAGCGCGCGCCGTACGCGTTGCGCAAAGCGCCATCCTCCAACGGCACGCTCCACGTGCGCGCGTCCCGGTCGTAGCGACCGAATCCCGAGAATCCGAGCCAGAAATCCGCCCATAGATACGGCAACCACGCGAATTCGAGCCGCTCTCTGTAATCGCCCTCAGGCAACTGACCGTAGGCGTCCTCGAACAGCCGGTTGATGGCGCGCATCTTGACGGGGTCGACGAACTCGGGGGCCACGGCACTGTCGTTGCACACACGAAGCGCGCCCGTGTCGTCGAATATGTCGTCGTGAACGATGCGGAACGCCTCGGCGACCACCTCGGCGGCCGGTCCGTAGTAGTCCGCGATGAACTCATCGACGAGGGGCTGAATCTCCAGCGTAGGATCCCACAGCATCCGCGCATAGACCCACGCGCGGAGATGGACCGATTCCGACCCGAACCAGTTGGACCAGCCCGACACGGCCGCATAGGCGTTGTCCGCACCGGCATCATGGCACCAACGGATATTGTCGCCGCCCGCCAGCGTACACGGCGCCGGAAACCAGTAATCGTGATGGGGGAAATAGAGATAGACGTCCCGGTGCTTCGCGATAGCGCCCCAGCCCGCCATAGCTTCGCGCAGTGCGGCGCGCTTGGGGTCGGTGGCGATGGGGTGAAAGAAGCTGCCCCCGGCGCAGAACATGACCACCGCGTTGTCGCGCAGTTCCATGCCCTCGGGCGGCGTCAGACTCCACCCATAGGCCAACGTCTTCACCAACCGGCCCGGA
>JAAEQP010000375.1 GCA_024231375.1 bacterium
GCAATGTCGGCTTCATTCGCGACGTATCCATCCGTCTCAGCACGAAGACCCCCGAGTCCTTTGTCGAACAGGCCGCCGAACTCATCGTCCGCGGAGGCGGCATTCCCTTCATTTTCAACGACGAGTGCTTCGTCCCCGCTCTGACGGACCGCGGTATCGCTCTGGAAGACGCCCGCAACTACGCGCCCATCGGATGCATCGAGTTGACCATTCCAGGGAAAACAATTCCCCACGCCGTGTCCGGCGAGTTCAACGCACTTAAATGTCTCGAACTCGCTCTGTTCGACGGGAAAGACCCGCGCACGGGAGAGCAACTCGGTCCCCGAACCGGCCTACTCACCGATTTTGCAGCCTACGACCAACTGTATGACGCGTACGCCAAACAGGTCGAGTTTTTCGCGCAGCGGATGGTCTACCATTGCAGCCGCGGCGAACTCGCCCAACGCGATGGCGGCCCCCTGCCGTGTTGGTCGGCGCTTACCGACGACTGTATCGCACGCGGACGCGACATTACCGACGGCGGCGCAATCTACAACTACCACTCCGTCTGCCTGCTGGGGACGCCGAACACGGCCGATGCGCTGTATGCGGTGAAGAAGCTGGTCTTCGAGGAGGAAGCTGTTGATGCGGCGGAGTTGCTCGACGCGCTCAAGGCGGATTTCGACGGATGCGAGTCCTTGCGCAAGCAGCTTCTAACAGGCGCGCCCAAATACGGCAACGACCAGGAAGAAGTGGACGCCATCGCGCGCGACGTGGCCAATCATTTCATCGACGTGATGGACCAGGCACGCAGCGCCCTCGGCGCGCGCTTCTTCGTCCATCTCTTCACCTTCCTGTGGAACATCGATTTTGGCCGCCACACGGGCGCCACCCCTGACGGTCGCCATGCCGGTGACCCGTTGGCGTACTCGTTGTCCGCGCACCAGGGCCGCGACCAGGAAGGCGTGACGGCCATGCTGCAGTCCTTGTCGCGCATCCCGCACCACCGCGCCGCGGGCGCCACCGCGGCCATCATCGATCTCGACCCGAAGCTCGTCGAAGGCGAGGCCGGCATCAAACGACTCGTCCAGATCATCCGTACGGCGGTGGGCATGGGCGTCGGCCAACTCCAGTTTAACGTCACCACCGTCGAGCGCCTGCTCAAGGCCCAGCAAGACCCCGAACACTACGGCAACCTCCCCGTACGCGTGGCCGGGTACTCGCAGAAGTTTAACCTGCTGACGAAGGAGCTGCAGGAACTCGTTATCGCGCGGACGAAACACGCCGTGTAGGGATTTCCGTGGAAGGGGACAACACACATGACGACTCGTGAACTCTGGCAGAGCATCATGCACTACGGCGACTTCGACCGGGTGCCCGTGATTCATTGGAGAGGGTGGGACGAGACGCGTGAGCGGTGGCTCGAGGAGGGGCTACCCGAGGACGCGGACGAGCACGCGTTCTTTGACGCGGTGCCGCAATGGACGGGCGTCGGCGTGAACCTGGACCTATACCCCGTCTTCGAGGGGGACGTGCTTGAAGAGACCGACGAGTACA
>JAAEQP010000376.1 GCA_024231375.1 bacterium
CCGTAGGCTAGGCGCGGCAGCGCGTTCTGTCAAGGCCACGCCGACAGGCCGGTCAACCCGTGCCTCCTGAGTACTCCGTCCTCGTTGATAGCAAAGGACTTACGCGTTTCACGCCGCTAAGCGGAATCGACCATGGTGCTCCCTCACAGACACCGAACTGAGAGGACTGTATGAGCGTCGTGCGCGTTATCGTCGCAACTGAATCTCTAGCTGACTCCGGCGACTAACTCTCGGTTGGTGATGGCTTTGCTGTCCAAGGCGGCTCGGATGAGGCGGTCGAAGAGGTTGGCCTCCATCCAGCGGCGGTTCGTGCGGTAGTCGAACTCGGACAAGTAGTTGTCCAGATGTTTCGGCGACACGCTGTGATACGTGCCCAGGATCATTCGCTTCATGTTCGCAATGAACGTGTGCAGCCAGGGGAACGTCTGCGCCGCGAACTTCCCGCCGCCGGTGACGATTGCCTTGTGCCCGTAGCCGACCCGGGCCAGGAGTTTGTACGCCCCCCAACCGTCGGTCCGCAGGTGCGCGCCTTTCTTGATCTTGCCCTGCGCGAAGCGTCGCAAACAGTGGCCGTCGGGCCGCTCGATCGACCGCATCGCCACGTGTCCCGGCTTGCCATCGGCCCGCAACTCCAGCGCCACCGCTACCACCGTTTTCCGCCCGGCCCCGCGCCCGACGGCCCCCTCGGCCTTGCCGCCGACGTAGGTTTCGTCCACTTCCACAAGCCCTTCCAGCACATAGCGTTCGTCGCGGCGAAACATGGCGCGGCGCAGCTTGTGCAGCATCAGCCAGGCCGTCGCGTAGCTGACCGAGACCTGCTTGGCCAGTTCCAGGGCCGCGACGCCCTTCTTGTCCTGGGCCAACTGGTAGATCGCCCAGAACCACTTCCACAGCGGCGAGCGGCGACGATGGAAGACCGTGCCGGCGGTGACCGAGGTCTGCCGGTGACACTCGCGACACTCGACCAGTTGGCGTTTGGCGAGCCACCAGCCGCGGGCGTGGCCGCAGTCGGGGCAGACGAAGCGTTCGAGGTCCGAGCCCCAGCGCAGCGTTCGCAGGTGTTCGAGACAGTCCTCGTGGCGGCCAAAACGGGCCATGAACTGGCCGACGTTCATGACGGCCGGGATCGCGGTTCGGTGCTCGTGGTCAGGCATCGCGGACCTCCTTGGCGAACTTGACAGGCGGAAACGTAATGCCTAACATATACCGTACTTGTGAACCGGAGTCAAGTGGAGATTCAGTCCACGTTATTCGCGCGATCCACGCCCTCCACGGCGACGACGCCTGGATCGCCGGTCTCTACTCGCACCTCAAGGCCTACCTCGATTGGTGGCTCGAAAACCGCACCGACGAGCGCGGCGGACTGCACTGCCATTGTGACTGGGAATCCGGCCAGGACGGCTCGCGGCGGTTCCCCGAGAACGAGGGGGCCGACGCCGACTCGGTCCGCACGGTCGACGTGGAGGCCGCCATGGCCGAAGCACTGGGCAACATGGCCGAGCTGGCCGAAATAGCCGGTCGACCGGAAGATCGGCCGCGCTGGGAGCAGCTTGCCGCGGAGCGTGTCCGCAAGACGCGTGCGATGTTCGTGGACGGCTGGTTCCGCGATTTCGACACGCGCACCGAGCAGCCCATCATTTTGCCCGACTACACGGACATCATGATGCTGGCGCCATTGGCCTGTGGCGTGGCCACGCCGGAGCAGGTCGAGGCCCTGCGATTGCGGTTTCAGCATTTCCGCGAGAACCCCCGGCCCTGGCTGGAGTGGCCCTCGTTCTTCCTGGTCTATGGCGAGGCGGCCTGGACGGCGGGGCTACACGAACAGGCGGGCGAGGTCACGGCGGACATCGCCGACCGTGTGTATCGCCGACTCGATCGCCGCGACTTGCAGTTCGATGATCCGGATCAACCGTATGTCGGTTATCGCGTCCCCGGCGTGGCCTGCGAATACTGGCCCATCGACGATGACACGGAGCCGGGCGGCGAGGCCTACGGTTGGGGCGCGACTCTGCCACTCTACATCATCCGCGACATCGTCGGCTTCCGCGAGAGTAACGGCACAGACGGCCAGGAGTTCCTCCTGGCCCCGGCGCTACCCGAACGCCTGCGCACGCCGGGCAAGAGCTACGCCGTCCGCAACCTCAGCTTTCACGGCGTGGGTTTCGCCGTGTGCTACGAGGTGTGGGACGCGAACAGGCTGCGCGTGATCTTGGAGTACGAGTCGACCGAGCCAATCCGCATCACGGTCCGCGAGGGTGCTGGTCGGCCGGTCGCCTCGGGTGCCGAGCGACGAGCACAAGGCCGTGGCCTGGCTCCAGTCAACGAAGAGCACCGGGTAATCATCGAAGGCCGGGTCGCCGAAATAGGGACTGCGAGTTTCGCTACTCGTGATTGACAGAGCGGTACACGCGCCTCGGTCGACACAGGCCCCGTACTCGGCGTTGGTGACCTCATGGAGGTCCATGTGGAAATCCGAGGTGACGCAAACCTCATGGACCGGAAGCTCGCGCGGGTTACCCTCGTCAAAGGCGTCGCCCATCTCAAAGCAGCCGGCCGGGATCAGGGCCATGCCCGCGCGCGTGGAGCAGGCCTGGTAGTCCGCCAAGACCTCCAACCAGACCGTGTACTTGCCCACCGGAACGTTGGTGAACGCCAAGCTTTGAGTCGCGATGGCGCCGGGCGGAATGTTGTCCTAACAGGTATGGGAGCAGCCCTCCGCGGAGCCGGCGGCGCTCGGCGAGGACTCCGTGAAACAGTAGCCGGATTCATTGATCGGCATCAGCGTATCGGGATTGATGGTCGGGCCGGGCCATGAATAATCCGCGTCTTGTAATTGCGCGGAGGGGTTGGTCGAGTCGTAAAAGCGGGTGCGGACGTTGCGCATGCACTCGTCCGGGTCCAGGTTCCGAATCAAAATCTCGCAGGTAAGGGTGGAGGAGCCGGCATTCCAAGAGCAACCGGCCGGACCGTTTTTGACCTCAACCGCATGCCCG
>JAAEQP010000377.1 GCA_024231375.1 bacterium
AATACTGGAACCCGGACGATGTGGGCGCGCTGCACAATTACATCGCGCACACGCATGGCAAGATGTCGCTGTTCGACGCACCGCTACATCGCAACTTCCACGTCGCGTCGCGCGCGGGCGGCGCATTCGACATGCGGAAGATTCTCGACAACACGCTGATGCAAGAGCAGCCCGCGCTGGCGGTGACACTGGTAGACAACCACGACACGCAGCCCCTGCAGGCGCTGGAGTCACCCGTCGATTGGTGGTTCAAGCCTCTGGCCTACGCCATCATCCTGCTGCGCGATCAGGGCTATCCGTGCGTGTTCTACGCGGACTACTACGGCGCGACCTACACGGACAAGGGACACGACATCAACCTGGCGCCGGTACCGAAGCTCAAGGAGCTTCTCACGGCCCGGCGGGATTATGCGTACGGCCCGCAACACGACTCCTTCGACGATCCGCACGTCATCGGCTGGACGCGCGAGGGCACGGACGAGATGCCCAAATCGGCCCTGGCGGCGCTGGTGAGCGACGGGCCGGGCGGGTCGAAGTGGATGTACGTGGGCCATTGGCACGCCGGCACCGAATTCCGCGACCATCTCGGCCATCGTAGCGAGACCGTGACCATCAACGAGCATGGCTGGGGCCAGTTCCACGTCAACGG
>JAAEQP010000378.1 GCA_024231375.1 bacterium
ACACCGTGAACGCCTTGCCCGTAACCAGCCCGTCGATGGTCTCTGTAACCGTCCGGGGCGTTTGCGAATCCCGCAGCTCCTGCGAGTCGTCCGGGTCCACGGGCGCGTAATCGTACCGCGACACCCGCGCCGGGCCGTCCAGGTCCGAAGTCAGCCAGGGACGCTTTTCCTCCACAACCCGGCCCAGTTCATCGTAAACGTACGCCGCCCACGAGCCGTCCGCACGCACCACGGACTTGATCTCGCCGTAAGCCCCGACCTCAGCCGGGTCCGTGTAGTACGCCGTCACCCTGGTCAAGGCCTCGCCCGCCGGATCGTTCACCACTTCCACCGCCTCTTCGCCCCAGGCAAATTCCTGATACGTGGTCTCCACCGTGGACGCCACCACGCCGCCGCTATCCTTGATCACGTGGGTTTCCACGCGCAGGCCAGGACCGCCGTCGGTGTCGGTTTTTTCGTCGATGCGCAGGCCGCCGCCCCGGTTGAGCGTCCAGGCCGATTCCGCCTCGTCCCACACGTACTCGTTGGGATAGCTTTCGCCCCCCCGGATTTCCGTCACGGTGAGCCGGTTGAATATTTCTTCATCAGCGTCCGGATTTTCCACCCGCCACGTCACAAAGGGCTCGCCCGAGGCCACATAATCCCCGTCCACATCCTGGGACATGTTTTCCCGCAGATAAAACCGCACCTCGTAAGCGAACTCGTCCAACTCCACGATGTCCGCAAAGGTTTCCGGCGCGATCACCTGACGAATCCCGTTAAAATCGTACAAGCCCTGGACGTCCGTGGCCAGAGTGCTGAACTCCAGCGCC
>JAAEQP010000379.1 GCA_024231375.1 bacterium
AGCTGCCCGGACCGCCGGCCGCGTGCCCCGCGATGTTGACGTCGAAGCCGAGATTCTTCGGGTCCTCGCCGGGCGTCCCCGCGGCGCCCCAATGGGCTTTCCCCACGTGGATGGTGCGATACCCCGCTTCCTGAAGCATCATGGGGAACGTGCGCGCATGCACCGTTCGCTCGACCCCCGCCACAGGACTCAGCCCGTTCACGTTCCACTGGGGCATGTCCAACGTCTCGTGCTTCGGGTCGGGTGACTTGTTTTTGCGCAAGGTCCAGTTGGTCACGCCATGCCGCGCCGCATTGAGACCCGTCATAAGGCTGACGCGGCTCGGCGAACACACCGCGCAGGCGTAGGCCTGAGTGAACTTCATGCCCTCATCCGCCATTCGTTCCATATTGGGCGTGTGGTATCGACGGTTGAGTTCTGTGATTTCCGTGTGGAACGGCTCCGAGGTGTCCTGCCATCCCATGTCGTCGATGAAGAAGAATACGATGTTGGGTCGAGACTGCGCCAAGGTGGTGCTCCTTCCGTTGCCAAGTCCGTGGGACAATGCGACCGCGACGCCAAGCGCGCCCAGCCCCCGCAGGAAGTTGCGTCTGTTCATGTGGGTTCTCCGCTTCCTCTGCGCGTTCGTTGTCGTAGACCCTCACGCTCGTTGAGTGCTCGACGCGAACCGCCTCCTTGAATGCGTTGAACTGATTGTGGCGAATCACGACATCATCAGCCCCGCTCACGAAGATGGCGCGTATCGCGCTAGTTCCCTCAAAGCGATTGTCTTCGATGAGGATACGCTTGTGCAGTCCGGGCACTGTGGTGTCCTTGGCCTTCACGTTCACGGCGATGCCGCCGGCGCCGTTCTGTCTGCCGTGCCCGAGGCCGCACTCAACGAAGCGGTTGCGCCGGACCACGACGTCGGCCGCGGCGGCGCCTTCATGCCAATCGCCCTCCGCGCCGACGTGAATGGCCGTCCCGGTCGTGTGTTCAATCAGATTGTCCTCGATGAGCACGTTGCGCGATTTGATGAGGATGCCCCGCGCCAAGTGGCTGCGAATATGATTGTTGCGGA
>JAAEQP010000380.1 GCA_024231375.1 bacterium
GATCTAACCCAGTCGCCATTTCTGCTAATCTGGCGCGTGTAGGTAGGATTTGTCCTGGTGGAATGAACCCCTCGAAGGAGACATCTCTTGCGGCATGTTGTAATGATGGCCTTGCCCGTTCTGAGTTTTGGCATGTCGGGTAGCGCAGACGCCGGCGTCTCGCTGACGCTTGTGCCGCCTGGCGTGATCACTGAACAGGTGACGCTGGATGTGCGCGGCGCGGTACGGAACGACACGGACGAGGCCCGTACGTTCGACGTGGCCTTCTACCTGGATGAGGAGTCCGAGGAGGAGGCGCTGCATCGAGAGCGCGTCGAAGTCCCCGGCCGTTCGGCACGGGGGGTGTCGTTCCGGTGGCCGAGCACGGGACACGCGGGCGGCCACCGGGTGATCGTCGTTGCCACGTGTGACGACGAGGTCTGGCGTATGGACCGGCCGATCCAGGTGCTCGCATCGGATGTGCGCTCCACAGGCAAACTGAACGGTGCTTGGGTCGACATCTACCACCATGACGAGGCGGAAGCCGTCCCGTTCAACGAAGAACTCTCGAAGATGACCGACACCCAATGGCGCGAGCTTGTGCGCGCGATGAACCGGGTCGACCAGAACATCCTGGTCATGACGATGATGTTCCAGAACTTCACGCACGTGGGGAAACACGCCATCGAGACGGAGGGGTACCACGGCAAGGCATACTACCCGTCGAAGCGGTATCCCGGCCGAATGCCCATCGCGGCGGAAGACCCGCTGGAGGCCATTCTCGACGAAGCGGACCGGCTGGGCATGTACGTGTTCCCAGGGGTGGGGATGTATGCGTTCTTCGACTTCACGCCTGCGTCGTTGGAATGGCACAAGGCGGTGGCGGACGAGTTGTGGGAACGGTATGGCCATCATGACTCCTTCTACGGGTGGTACGTATCCGAGGAAATCGCGGGGAATCTTGGCAGGAACGACGCGCGGCGGGAGGAACTGGTCGCATTCTTCAAGGCGTTCGGCGATCACGTGCGGCGCCTCGCGCCCGACAAACCGGTAATGCTGGCCACGAAC
>JAAEQP010000381.1 GCA_024231375.1 bacterium
AGAGATCCCTCGACTTCGCTCGGGATGACGTAGAGGTGGGTCTCTCGGTGGAACTGAGATCGCTTATCGCGTCCCACGCGCCAGGGCCAAGACCTTCTCAACAGCCCCTCTGCCTACTATTTCCCATCCAGCGGCTTGCAGGCCGTAATCCCCGCCTTGCGAGCCCGGGCGAGGCCGAAAACAGTCTGTCGAGTCCCCTGGGAGAACCCTTTCCCCCACCCCGTCAGCTCGCCGTCAAAGGCGCCCGCCATCATCTCTTCCCAGAAGGCCAGGTACTTCTCATCCCCGGTCGCTTCGTACGCATAGCCAATGATATCGGAATTCATGAGACACTCATGGCCACGGTGCCCCTGGCCCACGTGTTTCGGCGAGTTGGTGATGTACTTGAACCCGTTGCCCGGTTCCCACGACTCGTTCATGAGCCAATCGGCTGTGTTGACAAGCATCCGGTTCACGTCAGGACGATCCTGCGGCTCCACATCCAGGTACCGCAGCAAGCCGAACGTCAGAATGCCCGTGGCAAACGCCTTGCCCCCTACCACAGGCACTCCCAACGTCTCGTTGATCGGTGGAACATGAGGCCATCCCCCATGCTCGGGATCGTGGCGTTCGAGGCAGCGCTGCACCATGATACGCGCCGCGTTGAGAAAGTAGGGGTTCCCCGTGAACATATACGCGCCCGTGGCGTTGATGACGGGCCACCCGCCACCGCGTTCGATCTCGAAGTCGAAGGTTGGGGTAAGAAACTCGGCTTGGCGTGTACACACACGTTCCGCCGTTTCCAGGAGGAACGTGTCGCCCGTCAGCAGTCCGTAGAGCCACACGCCGTCCTCGAAGATGTGGCCCTGCGGGTCCATGCCGCCGAGAAACGTGCCGATGTAACTGGCCACGTACTGCATCCCGCCTTCATCGAAGGCCAGCGCCTCGGGCGTTCGCCGTGTCCCCACGTGGTTATAGGAATGCTCCCATACGACGCCGGGCAGATTCTCCGTCCACTCGCCTCGAATGGTGTCCACTGTGGCATAGTGGCGGGCCATCTCAAGGCCGCGTTCGTAACAGCGTCGGTCGCCGGTCCGCATCCATTGCATGCCCAGACACCAGGCAAGGTCATATTCGTTGTTGCCCGCGTTGCGTCCCCGCTCGCCATACCAGTCGCCGAAGTTCATCCAGCCGTACATGCGATTAGACTCACGCGCCTGGGTCAGACACTCGAACCCACCGTCGAAGAAGGATTCGTAGGAGTCCCAGACGCCCGGCGCCTTCGCGAAGAGCGCTTTGCCCAGAACGCCAGTGGAGCACAGATACTCGGGAGACGCCTGGGGCAACAACGGCTTGTCGAACCACGCGGCTCGACGCGTCACCGCTTTCTCGTCCCTATCGCACCACAGGTAGAACTCGTGCTGTATGCTCTGGCCGGCGCGCATGAGATAGCACCCGTCCTCGAACCAGGGATACAGGCGACTGAACCAGCCATCGGAGTTTGTGGCGGTGTACGCATCCGGCTCCAGAGGAGGAAGCAGATCCACCCGTATGCCCTGCGCGTCCATTTCCAATGCACTTGGGTAGGTTTGCCAGAAGTCGCGTACCAGGAGGGAGACCACCCCTTCGCCCTGGCTTGCCGTTACCAGCCCCAAGGCGCGTTCGCCTTCCGTCACGCTCGTTCCGCAGGACTGAGAGTAGTGGTTGTCCGTGTCTTGGAGGAGGCGGAACGGCTGCCCGTCTGGCATGGTTGCGAGTGCCTCGCCCTGAAATCCTGAACGCCGGTCCGACACCTCGGTCAAGGGAACCTGTACCGACACGCGCCGGACTCGCCGAAACAGGGGCTCTTGCTCGTCGTTCCACAAGGTCACATTGACTGCCATTCCCGGCGTGCCTTTCCAGAACGTGAGCCGCACGAGATAGCGCCACCCCTGCCCGCCGCCGGGACCTTGCATTGCGCCTGCGCATCGAACCACCGCGCGGACGGGACCGTTCTCTTCGACTTCAACCGTGTCCGGCGCGCCGCAGGTTAGGACCTGCCCCTCCCCCATTTCCAGCACCAGTCCCGAGACATCGGAACCGGCCATCGCTTCCGACGAGTGAATCATGCCGTCGCCGTTTCGGTCGAACCCCACGCGCCCGAAGAAGGCGACTCCTCTCTTCGCGATGTCGAAACTTGCCACGGCTGTGGTCAGCCGCCACTCCTCGGGCGATTCGGACACGTCGAGAATCGATTCGGCTTCGAGAATGGACACGGCTCCGCTGGGCTTGGCGGCGAGATGGTAGATGGCTCTTCCCTCAACGTCTGAATCGGCAAGAAAACTGAGGGTCGCCCACTTGACACTCCCGTCGTCCCACAGCGACGTGGCTTCCGCCTGAAGCCCCACCCCAACGCGCTCCGGATCCGCAAGCGACAGGTCCCCCACATCCGCGAGCATCCCCCGCCCGAATGGAAGGCCGACCGTCGCGGGCCACGCTTCGCGAGGAAGGCCCGTGGGTTCCGGCATGGTCAGATTGATCGTCTGTTCCGTCGTGGCTACAGGTCGACTTGGGGCAGCCCGGAAGGTGAACGGATCCGACGCGAGTTCATCGCCCTGCCACTGGGTCACGATTCGAGCATGGTAGGTGGCCTCGCGGTCCAGCCCGCGCAGCCGAATGCGGTGGTTCTTGCCCTCGGCGTCCGATAAGGCTTCGTGGCGGTCCGAGTCGGTGGTCCAGAACTCGATTCGTCCCGTCTCAACAATGCCGGTCGTGGTCCAGCAGACGTCCACGTCGCCCGGCTTGGTCGACCATGTCTCGATGAATTCGAAGGTCGGCGTGGGCGGCAGGATGGGCTTCCTAGCAAAGACCAGGTCGTAGATCCGGTAGCATCCCACCGGCGCCATGCAGGTGAAGTCGAGGGCATCGCCTTGCTTCACGGTCAGAGGCGTGGCGAAACTGTAGAGGGCCTTGCCGTTGTCGTCGGCGCCGACGATGGTCCCGAGATCGCGTCCGTTCAACGTTACCTTGAGATGCTCGATGCCGTCCGGGTCGTCGGTGAGAATCACGCCCAGGTAGAACGTGCCCACGTGGTCGAACACGTATCGGAACCGGTCGCCCGTGTCGAGTCCGCGTACCCGGTTCCCCTCGCTGATGAAACCGTCCCAGTCCGTCGTCTCGACCGCGGGCACGATGAATCCCTCGCCTTCAGCCGCAAGCCAGTCCGGCATTCCGTTCCAAAGCGCGAACCGTTCCACTTCCTGGGCGCGGGCCGCCCCATGCGATGCCGCAACTGCCAACGCTGACACAAGGACGATCCGAAGTCCGTGCATTCCTCCGCGCCTCCCTTCCTGTTCCACGTGGGATACCGGCGGAACCGGGCCCCACTTCGTTCATTGCTCGAGGGCGAAGGTCATGTCGCCGTTGACGGCGCGCACCAGACGCAAGCGCGATCCGTCGAGATCCAGGGCCGTCAACGCGCTCGCCAAGTCCTTCAACTCGCCTGCGTACTTCGCTCGCAGCCGGACGCCCGATGCCGAACGGTCGAGTTCCTCAATGTCTTCAGCCCCCAGGGAATCGGTGAGACAGGCGTGGATGGCCGCCATCCGCTCACAGATGCCTTTCCCCTCGAACACCAGCAGCAGCCCGTCCGGCCGCTTCCCCGTCATGGCCAGCACAGTCTCGGTGAACAGCATGCCCTCCGCTTTGGCGCACGCGTCCCGGATGGCTTGGGTCACCCCCATGATTGGCTCGACGCTCTTCACCGTGGCTTTGAACGTCCGCTCAGCTGTCTTCATGCCGTTGCAGACGCCCAAGATGCGGATCGAAACCTGGGCCGACCGGGGCTTCAGGAGACCCGCCGCGGTCGCGTCCGGTTCGACGACCGTGGCCTTGGCGAGGACCACCACATCGGCGTTGGCCCCGGCGGCCAACTGAATCGCCGCGCCTGGCTCGGTCGACAGAGCCCGTGTTGCTCGGGAGGAATCCGGGCACGCCTTGGACACGTCAACCACGTCGAACCGGTAGTTGCGGAGCATCCGTTCGAGATCGCTCTGTGTGGGACTCGTGGGCGAGAAGGAAAACGGATCCTCGCGCTTAACTCGTTCTCCCAGCATGACTAACACGCGAGGACGGCTCGGGAGGCCGGGCAGCAGAGCCTGCGCCGCGGCATGTCTGAGCTTGGGCTGCTTGACACGCGCCTCGATCTCGACTTCGGTACGGTCGCCCTCGGGGGCCACCTCCAAATGCACCAACCTGGACATCTGAACGAAGTCGCGTGGGCGTTCCAGGATGTGCGCGAATCGGGACAGATCCGCGTGTCCGACGATGGCCTCCAACTCTTCCACGAGTAGCGCGAGTTCGGCGTTTCGGGTAGCCTGCTCGCGGGAGGCTTTGGTGTCGCCTGCGGCCTCTCCGGCGGCACGCGAGAGACCAGGGGGCGAATCTTGAGCGCCAGCGGCCAGACAGACGAATAGCGCAAGGCTGGCCAACAGGCAGGATATTCGACGGCGGTTAGTCGCGACCACGGGCAAGTATAATCATCCGAAGGAGTTGTGCTGCAGCCATGGCTGCGGCGGCTACGTACGTCATGGCCGCGGCGGACAGGACCTTGCGCGCACCGGCCATCTCGTCCTCGTCGAGGTACCCGCCGGTGTTGAGGGCTTTCAAGGCCCTTCGACTGGCGTTGAACTCCACCGGAAGGGTAATGAGTGTGAACGCCACAGCGAAGGTGAACACGGCGATGCCGATGTTCATCAGCATGGGGGTCCGAACCAACATGCCGATGAAGAACAGCGGGAACGCCAACGTGGAACCGATGCTACTGACGGGGTAGATGGCGCTACGCCAGGATAGCGGCGAATAGGCCCGTGCGTGCTGGATGGCGTGTCCCACTTCGTGGGCCGCAATGCCGAGTGCCGCAATGCTCTGCCCGTGGTACACGCCCTGCGACAGCCGCAAGGTACGGCTCCGAGGGTCGTAGTGGTCGGTCATCTCACCGCCGATTGCTTCAAGCGAGCAGGCGGATCCGCTCGGGTAGGTGTCCGGGTCGGCGACCAGGGCCACATCGGCGTCGCGCAGGATGCGGGCGGCCACCTCAGCCCCTGTAAGTCCTTGCCTTGTGCCGATTTTTGCGTACTTGGCGTAGGAACGCTTCACCTTGAACTGCGCCCATAGGGCGAACAGCAGCGCCGGGATGCACAGCAGCAAGAACGTCGAGTCCAGCATCATCAACATACGCATGAATCGTCAGCTTCCCTCTCTGTCAGTCGTCTACTTCTCGCGTTGCGCGGGCGGCCGCATCTGGCACCGGCCGTTGAACATGGCGCCCTCTTCCACGACAATCTTCCGGGTGCGGATATCGCCCGACACCTTGGCGGTCGTCACAAGCCGCAGACTTCCGCCAGCCGTCACGTTTCCAAACACTTGTCCCGCGATTACCATTCGCTTGCCGGCCAACACGTCGGCATTGAGTCGTCCGGACTCGCCCAGTTCGAGTTCCTGTGAGCACTCCATCTTGCCCTCGACAAGCCCTTCGATCCGGCACGACGTGGCCCGGACGTTGCCCGTGATCAGGGCACTGGGACCCAGGAAGAGCAGTCCGTCGACATTCACGTCACCCTCGATGCGTCCAGAGATCTCGGTCTCGGACCCGCTGGTCATGGACCCGCTGATGATGACGCCTTCGGGGATGATCATGCGGCGCGGTTTGACGTTCTTGGCGCGACGTATGGCCAGGTCGTCGGCCGTGACGCGCGGATCGCCCTTGCCCTCTTCGGCCGGGGCTCTCGTGCGTTCACCACTGCCCCGGCTGCTCTGCAGGACGTTCTGGAACGTCTGATTCATGCGACCGAAGAGCGAGCCGCCTTCCTTGGACGCCTCGGCCAACTCCTGGTAGGTGTCCCCCGCCCCTTTGGAGGGCGCATCCTGCTTCTTGGACCGTTCGTCTGCCATTTAGAAATATCCCAGCCGGTTGGCGATATCGGCAATGCAGACCGATATGCGCTGTTTCGGGTGTCCCACCACGATCGGCGTCCCTGAGTTTACCGCCTCGGTGACCCGTTTATCAAAGTACATGAACCCAAGGTTCTCGGGCTCGATGTGAAGCTGCTGCCGCGCGAACTTGGACAGGATGTTTGCGGCGATCTGGGCTTCATAGGCGTTGTTGGTGCGATTCACCACAATCTTCGGTTTAAGCCCACGGGCAATGGCCACCATCTCGCTGCACAACTGCTTGCGCGTGTTCGGCGCGAAGGAGTCGGATTGCTTCACGCATTGGATGAAATCGGCCAAGCTCTCGATGCGCTGCAGCAACATGGCCACTTCCTGGCTCTGGTAGAACCGCTCGATCCGTCGGAACAACGCCGCCCGGAGAAACTTGAACGCATTGTCGATGCTGGTCTTCTCCGGCGTAATCACCATGATCCCGTTGGTTTCCGACATGAGAAAGAAGTCCAACGTATTCAGATGGGCCCCCGCGTCCAGATCTACAATGATGAGATCCGCTTCGAGCTGTCCAAGTTCCCTGATAAGGGCCACCTTCTGCTGATATCTCGGATTGGCGACGTCGAGCAGGCCCGTAGTGCCGGGGATGAAGCGCAGATTCTCGTACTGGGTGTCGCAGACGACCTCGTGGATGTCCTTGCCGCCCTTCTGGTAGAAGAAATCATCCAGACGCCGGTCGGGATAGGCACCCAGGACCGTTTCGACATTCGAGCAGCTCAGATCGGCGTCGAC
>JAAEQP010000382.1 GCA_024231375.1 bacterium
AGAGATCCCTCGACTACGCTCGGGATGACATGATTGGGGTGCGTCTGGGTTGGAGTTAGAGTCTTCGGCAGCCTGGGACTTCTTCAACGGCTCCACAGTCCCGTCTCGCTCCAGGACTCGCTCGCTTGGAACAGTCCCCACCTTCGTCCGCTCACGAATGCCGAACGATGGCCTCGCGCAGTTCCGTAGCGGCGGCGCGCACGTCAGGCGCCTCGGTGACGGCCGTCACCACAGCCACCCGCTTCGCACCGCGATCCAGGACGTGGCTGATGTTGTGAGGCTTGAGGCCCCCCATGCACGTCCAGGGCACCGCGAGATGAGGAACGATGGCGTCGATCATCTCAGGACCCACCACACCCGTGGGCACTGACTTGGTGTTCGTGGCGAAGACGGGACCAATGTTGATGTAACTGGCGCTGGCTTCTTGCAGGGCAAGGGCCTCGTCCAGGTCATGGGACGAACCGCCGAGGATCAGGTCAGGCGCGATAGTTCGCGCCGCGGCCACGGGCAGATCGCTTTGGCCTAGATGCACGCCATCCGCGTCAATCGCCAGCGCAATATCGACGCGGTCGTCCACGATGAGCAGCGCGTCCGCCGCCTGGGTCCGTTCGCGGAAGGCCAGAGCCCGTTCGTAGTAGGTCCCGTCGTCGAGGTCCTTCTCTCTGCACTGGATGAGGCGTACGCCTGCGTCCAGCACGGCGTCCAAGACCTCAAGCGCCGGTCGGCCCGCACAGAATGCTTCCGTGATGACAACATAGAGGTCCGGGCGGTCGAAGCGCGCCATCCGTTCGGCGTGGGTCATCATCCGCCCCCCACGATGCGGACAAGTTCGATCACGTCGCCATCGGATACCGCAACGCGTTCATAGTCGCCGCGGTCGACGATGTCCTCGTTGCGCTGGACGACCATGCCGTCGGGCTTGAAGCCCAACTCCGCAAGCAACGCGAGGACGGTCGTGCCTTCCGACACGTCGCGCCCTTCGCCGTTCAATGTAATGCGCATGCTCATGTCCTCCGATCAGGCTTTTGATGACGCATAGCGTCAGCCTGCCGGGTTCTCCTGTGTGAGGTCGGCAACGCCCAACGTGTGGTATCCACTGTCCACATGGACCACCTCGCCCGTGACGCCCGTCGACAGGTCGGACAACAGGTAGATCATGGTCTGCGCCACGTCGTCCTGGGTCACGTTCCGCCGAAGCGGCGCGCACCGTTCCGTGGCCTGGAGCATCAGGCTCATGCCGGGAATCGCCTTGGCCGACAACGTGCGCAAGGGCCCCGCGCTGATGCAGTTTACGCGGATGCCCTTTGGTCCGAGATCGTTGGCCAGGTACCGGCTCGATGCTTCGAGCGCCGCTTTGGCCACGCCCATCACGTTGTAATGCGGCATCACCTTCTCGGAACCGTAGTACGTGAGCGCCGCGATGGTGCCGCCATTGGGCATCATCGTGGCCGCCTCGCGTGCCACGGCGACCAGCGAGTACGCTGACACGTTCAAGGCCAGCGCGAATCCTTCGCGCGACGTCTCGGCGAAGGGGTTCTTCAAGTCCTGCCGGTTCGCAAACGCCACCGAATGGATGACGAAGTCGATGGTGTCCCATACGCCGCGCACGTTCTCGAAGAACGCTGCCAGCTCGTCATCCTTGGATACATCACAATGGAACGTCGGCGATCCCGGCAATTCGGCCGCGACCAGCGGTTCCACACGCTTCTTCAGCGCGTCGCCCTGATAGCTGAACGCCAGAGACGCGCCTTGAGCGGCGCATGCCTTGGCACATGCCCACGCGATGGATTTATCGTTTGCGACTCCGAGGACAATGCCCCGTTTTCCCTCTAGAAGACCGTTGCTCATTGGTATGGTTCCTATGTATGTCCGGCCTTTGGGCCGGATTGGCTTCCCGTTCTCTGCACTGATCTACCGGTTCGCGGTATGCCCGGTCAACTTCCAGGCGCCACGTGCACCTGTCCAGCCTTCACTGCTTGGGGTGAAACGTCGCGACGATTCCTGTCCTGACGGCCGACGCCGCGGGATAGCTCAGCGTAATTCGCGTCAGCGTTTCCTTCGTCGCGTTGGCGCGGCACGCCTCCTCCAGCCGTTCCGCCTCAAAGGCAGCGCCCTCCGCACGCAACTCCAGGACTCCCTCGTCCGACACAATGCGCGCCACCGAATCATCCACCTCCACAGCCAACCACGTGATGAAGGCCTCCTCGACGGGAAGCCCGTCGCCGTCGAAGGCATACGAACCCGTTACGGTCACCGTCCCGTCAGGCTGTACCGTGATGGTGCGCGTCGCTTCTGTCAGCCCGTCCGCGTCGTACGCTGCGGCGTATCCAATTACGGCGGTCTTCGATTCGGGTACCTCAAGCGTTCCGCGACGATTCTCGCCCGTGCTCTGCAGCGCCCCGCCGATGCGCGGCACGCTGTGACCGTAGGAGTTGGCGAAGACGTTCTCGTATCGTTTCGGGCCGAAGTAATCCTTGCTGTACAAGCCACCGCCCGGATCGCACAGATAGGTGACGCTGCCGATGCGGAGGATGAAGCTGCCCACGTCGTTGTTGTTGTGGGGTTCGCCGTTTGTGCCCGCCTTCGCGGCCAGCACCAGCCGTTTCCCGCCCGCTTCCGACACGAACTTCACGATCGCTGCCTCACCCATCACCTCGTCCTGCAACACCGCCTCTTCATCATCTTGGCCATCCCACCAAAGAAGGTTTCGGAGCACGGTCGTGAACCGCCAGCACTCCAATGATCCCACTTGGGCGAGCAGCCCCACGTCACCGGTGCGTTCCGCCAAACGCGCCCCCAGGAACGGGACAATCGACGAATGCTCGTGGCTGTCGGAGAAACTCGCGAACACGTGGCGGTCGAGTGCGGCCACCGAAGGATACCGCGCGATGTCACGGAACCGCTCCTGAGCGAGCAGGTCGATGGCACCGTCCGTGCGCGACCGAAGCATCTCGGCCAGTGCCACATAGTGAATCAGACCGTAGTTCCAGTATCCGATTCCCTCCAGCGAGGCCCCGTCCGCCGTGAAGGCCCGTCCGATGAAACGCTCCAATTGGGGAAGCACATACGACAGGGCCTCGGCTTGCCGGGCCGGGTCCGATTCGATCAGAAGGAATACCTGCCCGATGGAACCCGCGCACACGCCCGTCCAGTTGTTGCGTCCGCCCACCCACCAGTACTCCTCGGGTGAGTCCAGATACGGGGTCATGATGCGATCTTCGATCTCCCTCCGGATGCGGACCCGTACCTCCTCGGGCAGCCGGTCGCCCAGCACCAATAGCACGTGGGCCAATTGGGCGCCCGTCTCGGCGGAGAACAGATCGATCACTTGGTACGGCGCCGTCTGACGCTCGTGAGCCGGCAGAACCCACGTGCTTTCCTCGCAGATGCTCCAGATGAGGTCGTTGACGCGATCCATGTGGACATCGTCGCCCGACAGCCATGCCGCGACCGCCGCCTGGGTCAGGTACGTTCGCTTCTCGAAGTAGGGGGCCTCGTAGGGCCTCCGCTCGCCCGCCACCTGGTAACGGCGGTACAGAGTGTACGTCGTCTCCGGGATCGCGTCGTCGCTCGAGTCCCCAGCCCACTCCAGCGCATCGCGTCCGAGCGGAGTCTGTGCAACGGCTTCGCCTGTCGTCGCCTCCAACTCCGGCATCAACGGGCCGGAACCAACGGCCAGCATGGCCTTGATCTCTTCCGCAAGGGTGTTCATCGTCGAATCCCCTGAAACGTCCCCCTCCTGCTGGGTGCTCGCGCAACTCGCCAACAGGAAGAGAACTCCGCCGATTGCTGCAAGATGTCTCATGGCTGGCAGTGTACGCAAAACCGAGACTGTGTTCCACCGTGAGGCTTGTCCCCGTCGTCTGAGAAGGACTATCGGGCCTAAGGCATTGCATTTCAGCAGGTTAGCCTCATCAATCTCCGATCCGTCCGCCCGTGGAGACTCCACGAAATACCAGATGTGGTATTAATGCGTTTTCTCTTGCATAGATATGGTATTCGTGATACCATTCACACGCCATATTGTACTCTGGGGGATGCGCCAGGGCGACATGTGCAACATGTTGTAGGTTTAGGGGTTTGAGTTGCCTGATGGTCTTCGCCCAGGAGCAGCGAGTCATGCTAGGAGTGACTCCATGGGAGCGTCAATGAGAACGCGAAGTCTACTTGTCCATTTTCCCGGCTATCCGTTTGACATTGAAACCTTTCAGCCCGACCACCAGCTCGCGTCCGTGGCCGGGTGCCTCATCGAGGCAGGGCACGAGGCCCGCATCCACGATTTCGCCACGCCCGACTACATGGAACGCCTGTTCCCCGACGAGGCACGGGATACGGCTGTCCGCGTGGCCGACTATCTCTACGGCGGCAAGCCACCCAGTCCCATGACCACGCTGCAATTGCTGTGGCAGATTCGCGTCGCCCACCGCGCTTACGAGCGGCGCAGGGCGGAAGTGTGTGGGAAGGTCGCGGAACGGCTGGCCACGGACCTTCCCGCCGACTTGGTGGTCTTTTCCCTGGCAACGCTCGAAGACTACGACAGCGCCACACGAATCGCGCGTCGGCTCAAGGCGCGACGGCCGGACGCCGTTCTGGCCGTGTTGGGGGCGTTCGTCGACGTGTTCGCTACGGATATCCTGGCCCACACCGAGCTGTTCGACTGCGCCTGTCTCGCCGATGCCGAATGCGGCATCGTGGACTTGGCGTCTTCCGTTCACGACCGCACCGCGTGGGGCCGCGTTCCCAACCTCGCCTTCCGCGACAACGGGGGCATCACCGTCACCGAACGCCGCATGGTGGTCAACCTGGGCGCCTTCCCATCGCCCGACTACACCGTGGACACCTATCCCGCTCTGAAAGGCGATGGCAAGCTGAAGCTCTTCACGGTAGAAGACAGCCGAGGCGCTTGGGGAGCGAGCAACGCCCTGCCCACATCCGGAACCGGGCACGAAGACGCTCCGCGGCACCGCGTGAAGCCCGTCTCAAACGTCTGCGATGAGGTAGGGCATATGATGGCCCACCACGGAGCCCAGGTCTTCAGAATGTCCGGACCCGCAACACCTCCCGAACATGTCGCCTCAGTGGCGTCGGCGCTGATGACGCACGGCCTGCGCGTGGTCTACAGCCGTACCGGGCACATGGGGTTTGGTTCGCCGGGCCAGGATCCTCAGGCCTTGATGCGTCACCTTGCCGATTCGGGATGCATCGCCATGGACTTCGACGTGGCCACGGGGAGCCAGCGACTTCTCGAAGACCACTACGGCCGCGACACATGCGTCACGGAAATCGAAACCGTGCTGAGGGCCAGTCGGAAAGCAGGCATGTTCACGGGCGTCCGGTTGACCTATCCCTGCCCCGATGACGACTATCACACGCGCGCCGAGACCGTTCGGATGCTTCTGCGGACCAAGCCGCACGCGGCCTGTGTCTCGCTGCCGGATGTCCTGCCCGGATCGACCTGGTACCACCGGGCGCTGCTGCACGGATACGGCATCAACGCCAAGCACCATTTCGCGCGCGCCCTTCGCTGCGGCGCCCAATTCCCCTTGCCCCGAGACCGGTGGCGCACGACCCCCTTCACCATCGGCAGGCTCAGTGCAGGCCAGATCATCTCGTCGCAGGAAGACCTGATTCGCGACATCGAAGAGCGCGGCATCAGCGCGCAGTACTCGAGCGCCTTGCCTCTTCTGGCGTGCATGACGGGACACGCCCGGACGCCGCGGGCATTGGTGCACGATTTGCGTATGCAACTCGTGACAGGTGACGTGGCGGCAGTGGCCGACTGGGTGACTCGGTTCAACGAGGCGGCGTGTGTGCCGGACGCGGCACGGGGCGGCTTTCGACAGTACGACTCCATGCGCCAGGTCGTTGGAAACTAGGCTTCCCGCGAGGCGCCCGGCAGATCGCGGGCGCCGGACGGTTCGACCGACACCCATGCACGAGCCGAGGGACCGAGTGTATGCACGTCGGTCGATCCGTCCGGCGTTGAGTCGGCAGTTGGAAGGTGCCGCGAGTATCGATGGCGGAACAGAGGTGGGGAACAGATGGAATCTATCGTCGTAACGGGAGTTGGCGTGCTTGCCTGCAACGGGATCGGCCGGCAGGCCTACTGGGACGCCCTCAAGGAAGGCAAGTCGGGGATTGGCCGCGTCGACCGGTTTGACGCCTCCACGCTGCCCTGTCAGATCGCGGGGCAGTTGTGGGATTTCAACCCCGAGGACTTCATGAAGAAGAGCCAGGTCCGCCACTGGCACCGCCACGTGCATCAAGCCATCGCCAGTTCGCGGTTGGCCGTGGACGACGCGGAACTCACCAAAGCAGGCTACGACCCCGAGCGCGTGTCCGCCGGCTTCGGCACGAGCGTGGGCAACCCCAACGAGGCCTACCGGGTGAACCGCGAGGCCTACGATTCCGATGGATTCAGGAAGATCGACCGGTTCGGGTCCTCCGCCTTTTCCGGGCATTCGGCTACCGTCCACGTGAGTATCGACTTTGTCATGCGCGGCCCCGCCATCACCATCGCCAGCGGATGTGCCACCGGGCTCGACGTGCTGTCGTGGGGCGTATCCCAACTCCAGAGCGGCCGCGCCGACGCCGCTCTCGTTGGCGCAACCGAGTCGCCCATATTCCCCATGTCCTTCGCGTCCGCGTGCAGCTTGGGCATCCTGTCCAGGCGAAACGACGAACCCGAAACCGCCATGCGACCCTTCAGCCGGCACCGGGACGGCATCGTGCTCAGCGAAGGCGCCGTGGCATTGGTCCTGGAGCGAGCAGACAGAGCCGTGGCCCGGGGCGCCCGGATCTACGCCTCCATCGAGGGATGCGGATCCGCCGCCGAGGGACGCAACCCCCTCATTCTCGACAAAACAGGCGACGGGCTGGCGCGCGCCGTCACAGCCGCGCTGCGGGATGCCGCCATGACCCCCGCCGATATCGACTGCATCCAGTGTCACGGCGTGTCGCTGGAGATGTACGACCGCAGCGAGACCAAGGCCTACAAGACGGCCCTGGGCGAGTGCGCTTACCGGGTGCCCATCTCCGCCACGAAATCGATGACGGGCCAGGCCTACGCGGCGGGCGGATTGCTGGGCCTTTCGGCCGCCTTGATGACCCTCAACGAAGGGGTGATTCCGCCCACATTGAATCTGGACGATCCCGACCCCGAGTGCGACTTGGATTTCGTGCCGCTCAATAGCCGTGTGAACGATGTGGAGACGGCGATGGTGACGGCCATGAGCTTTGGCGGCACCCATAGCGCCGTGCTCTTGAGGCGGTTCAACTGATGATTCCTACCGCAACCATAGTGGCAGACGTCTTCCTCGTGCTGGCGGCCGTGTCGGCGCCCATGCTCGGGCTCGTTGTCCTGTTCAAGAACCCACACAATCGTACCCACCGCGCCTTCGGAGTGCTCGCGTTCAACATCATGCTGTGGACCATCGGCGTGTTGTTCATCAGCCACAGCATGATGCAGGAGTCCGCCCTGTTCTGGTTGCGCATTACCTTCTGCATCGCGTGCTTCCTGCCGGCCACCTTCTTCAACTTCATCGGCCTCTTCCCCGGGCCCCGCTTCGAGGGGCCCCGCTGGTTCAGCATATCCCTCTACGTCGCGGCGGTGGTCCTGTCTTTCGGCGCGTTCACGGATTGGTACATCGTCGACCTGTACGTCTCCGCCGACTCCGCGCCGAGGGTCGCGTACGGTCCCGTCTTTTTCGCATTCGTCTGCTGCATCGGCACGGGCATGCTGTTCGCCTATCCCAACCTGTACAACAAACGGAAGCGGGCCGCCGGTATTGCGCGGCGCCAGATCGATCACGTCCTGCTCGGGATCATCTGCTCCACCTTCCTGGCGTCATTCACCAATGTGTTCGCCCCCGCCTTCCTCAACGTCCAGTCCCTGGAGCCTTACGGCCCCGTCTTCATGGTCCTCCTGGTGGCCTTCTTCACCTACGCCATGGTGCGGTACCACCTGCTCGACATCTGGGTCATCATCTCCCGCACCACCGTGCATGCCGTGTCCATCGGATTCGTCACCGTTACGTTCCTTGGTATGGTGTATCTCGTGCACTGGGTCTTCCAGTCCACCACCGGGCCCACCTACATCGTGCCGACCGCACTTGCCGCCCTGGTCATCGCGTTGGTGCTCCAACCCCTGCGCGAGCGAGTCGAACTCATCCTCAACCGGACCCTTCTCAAGCGCCGCTACGACCTTGGGCGGCTCCTGGCCCGCGCCGGCAAGAACGCCGCCCGTATCGTGAAAATGGACGAGTTGCTCGAAACCGTCTGCAAGGACATCAGCGAAACCATCGGCGTCCGGTGCATCCGTGTCCTCCTGGTGGACGAAAACGACGCCCGAGTGCTCGTGACCGAATACTCCAGCATCCCCGACGAACGGGGCACCGCCAGCCGGGCCTACGGGGCCCTGCTCGAATACGCCCGGCTCCATCCCGATCCCCTGATCCTCGAAGCCATGATCCATTCCCACATCGACGACTACAACGCGCGCATCGTCGAGGTCCTGGCCGAATTGGACGCGTACATGTGCGTGCCCCTGCCCGCTACCTCGGGGCTCGTCGGCCTGCTCGCACTCGGTCCGAAGACCTCCCGAGACATCTACACCAGCGAGGATCTCGTGGCCTTCACGGCCATGGCCATCCCTCTTGCCACCGCCATCGAGAACAGCCGGTTGTACCGCAAGCTCGAGGAAGCCAATCTCCACCTCGCCCGCGTACTCAGCAATATGCGCGGCGCCGTCGTGGCCGTGAAAACCGACGGAACCATCACCACGACCAACGACGCGGCCACCGAGATTCTGGGCCCCCTTTCCCTGGGCCAACACATGGACAAGCTCACCCCCGCCGTGGCAGGCATCCTGCAACAGACCCTCGACCAGCGGCGCGGACTCCGCGACCTGGAAACCGTGATCGAGGGACCGGAAGGCGAACCTCTGCCGGTGGTCATGTCCTCTTCATGCCTAACCACCAGCGGTGACGAACTCACCGGCGCCATGGTCATGATATACGACCTCACCCAGGTCAAACGCCTGGAACGCAACGTCCAGCGGGCCCATCGCCTGTCGTCCATCGGAACCCTGGCCGCGGGCATGGCCCACGAGATCAAGAATCCCTTAGTGTCGATCAAGACCTTTTCACAGTTACTGCCTGCGCGGTATGAGGACCTCGATTTCCGGAATACCTTTACCGAGGTCGTGCCAAACGAGGTGGAGCGCATTGATTCCATCGTCTCTCGCCTGCTGGATTTCGCCCGTCCGAAGCCCGTGAGTTTCGCGCCGCAGGACCTTCGTGCTATTATAGAAGAGGTGTTGTTGCTCGTGGAGAACCAGACTCGGAAGCAGAGCATCCGCGTTGAGACCGGATTTCCCGAAGAGGGGGTTGATGTATTCGGGGATGAACAGCAACTCCATCAGGTCTTCCTGAATCTGGTCTTGAACGCCATCGATGCAATGCGGCAGACTGATGAGGGGGTCCTGCGGATAGATGTGGGTTTGGATCGGATGTACCTCCGGCGCAACGGATCTCCTCCCTTGGTGATGGACTGTGTGAAGGTCGCCGTGACCGACAGCGGAATTGGCATCGGGCCCGATGGGCTCGACCGCGTCTTCACCCCGTTCTTCACGACCAAGGAGACCGGCACCGGACTCGGGCTTGCCGTTGTTCACGGCATTGTGACGGAACACGGGGGAGAGGTGGACGTGCGGAGCGCCGCGAACCAAGGCACCACGTTCACCGTAAGCCTCCCCATGTCGAAGCCTTGAAGCAGTACATGAGGGTCTCATAGCGAAATGAATATCTTGCTCGTCATAGCCGAAGAGCGCGCGGTTCGCGAGTCGCTTCGGGCAGTCGTTCCCGAGAACGATCTGATCCTCTTCGAGCGCACCGTGGCCGATGCCGTGCGGCGCCTCATCGCGATTAAGGCCGACGCCCTGATCGTGGACGACACCGCGAGTCTGGGCCGGAAAGCCGTGACCCAGCTCTCCGAGTCCGCGCCCGGGATCCCCATCCTCGCGTTGTCCGCCCGCAACGACCCCGAAACCCTGGCCGGCTTCAACCTCTCCGGGTCCAGCGCCGTTATCGTCAAGCCGTTCTCATGCGACGATTTGCGGAACGCCCTCGACCGCGTCCTTGGCGTCAAAGAACCCAAGGTGGAGCCCTCGCACCGCGAATCCCACGACGCACCCCAGGCCGCGGCCATCAGCCAGCATCGGACCGCCCTGCGTTGGTTGAGCCGGACCGCAAGCCAGATCCGCGATCCCCAGAGCATTGGACAAAGCCTCATCGACTCGGTTACCGACATTTTCGATCCCGTACGCAGCGCCTTTCTACTCGAAGAGGGCGGTGTATTCAGGGTCGCGGCCTCCCACGGCATCGCGCCCACCGTGGGCGCATCGGTGCGGCTCACCTTCGCCACCGGGCTCATGCGCTGGTTCGAAGTCAACACGTGTCTCACCGACCGGGCCACGAACCCGGATCCCGAGGCCGTGAAGGAAATGCACGTACTCGGCGCATACATGGCCGCGCCCGTGCTGTACCGCGGTCGGGTCAGCGGCGCCATTCTCGTCGGCGAAAACGCCGCCGGGCGCGAGTACACCCTCGAAGAACGCGAACTGCTGTCCACCGTGGCCCGATGCGTGGCCATCTCACTCGAGAACGCACAGCTCTACCAGAACCTGTCGCAGCAACAGGGCCGAATGAGCACCTTGCTCGACAACATGACCGCCGCCGTGGTCGTCATCGACGCCAACAAGACCGTGTCTATGATGAACCAGGCCGCCGAGCGGGTCTTGCAGTTGCGTGCCCAAGACCTCCTGGGCCGTAGCGTTCAGAAACTGGGGTCCGGGTTTGCCGACGTGGCCCTCCGGACCCTGTCCGACGGAAAACCCCGGTTGCGCCAGGAAGTCCACGATGCCGCCATCGACGCGACCCTCGGGCTCAGCGCCGCCGTCATCGACGGCGAAGGCGTGGCCGTTATCTTCTCCAAACTGCCCGAGCAACGCGCCGACGCCGAAGACATCGCCTACAGCCCCTTCTGGGAGTTCCTGGCGTCGCGGGTGGCGCAGGAGATCAAGAACCCTCTCGTGGCGGTCAACACCTTCGCCCAACTCCTGCCGCAGAAATACGAATCCGAAGACTTCCGCGACGCCTTTGGCGAGGTCGTCCAGAAGGAAGTGGGCCGCATAAACCGGGTTGTGGAGACCCTGTTCGAGTTCGCACGCCATCCGCGCCTCATGCTCCAGCGCCAGAGCATGAACGACACCGTGACCAGCGTGGTGGGATCCTTCGAAGCGGAACTGCGCGAACGGTCCATCGAGCTGGAAACCGAACTCGATCCGGCATTGCCCGAGACCAAACTCGACGCGGAATTCTTCACCCAGGCCCTCAACAACATTGTGCAGAACTCCGTTGACGCCATGCCTGCCGGCGGCCGGCTGCGCGTGCAGACCCGCAAGAGAGAAGACGTATGCGAGGTTGTCGTGTCCGACACCGGGTCCGGCGTGTCCGAACAGGACGCGCCCATGATATTCGCGCCCTTCTTCAGCACCAAAGAGCAGGGGATGGGCCTTGGCCTCACCATTGCCAGCCGTATTGCACAGCAGCACGACGGCGAACTTGCACTCGAATCCAACAGCGATGACGGAACGTCTTTCTCGATCCGTCTGCCCATCACGGAAGTGACAGATGCCCACCGTTCTAGCGATTGACGACGAAAACAGCGTCCGGGAAGCCTACCGCGTCATCCTCTCCGATCAGTACCATGTGCTGGTCGCGGAAGACGGCCCTACCGGCCTGAAGATGCTCGAGGACAACCACGTGGATCTCGTGTTGTTGGACCTCGTCATGCCCAAAATGGGGGGCATGGAAGTGCTTCAGGAGGTCGGCCGCACCGATCCCGGCCTTCCGGTCCTGGTCGTCACGGCCAGCAAATCCGTGTCCACCGCCGTCGAAGCCATGAAGCACGGCGCTCGCGAGTACATTATCAAGCCGTTTGACGTCGACGAAATCCGCATTCCCATCTCCCGCACCCTCGAGGAAGAGAAGAACCGGCGCGAACTGAAGGTGCTCCGCAAGGCCGACGCGAAAGGCTTCGAGGCCATCATCGGCGAGAGTCCGGCCCTCATGGAGGCCCTGGCCATCGCCAAACGCGCCATGGAAGTCGATGCAACCGTGCTCGTCACGGGCGAGAGCGGCACCGGTAAGGATCTGCTTGCCCGCGCTATCCACCACGGTGGCGCGCGTAGCAACGAAGCCTTTGTGCCCGTATCCTGCTGCGCCATCCCGTCGCAGCTCGTGGAAAGCGAACTGTTCGGTCACGAGAAGGGCGCCTTCACCGGCGCCATCGAGAAAAGCATCGGCAAAGTCCAGATCGCCGACAAAGGCACCCTCTTCCTCGACGAGCTTGGCGAGATGCCCCTTGACGCCCAGGCCAAGTTGCTGCGCGTGGTCCAGAACGGCCAGTTCTACGCGGTAGGGAGTACCAAGGTCATCGAGGTGGACGTCCGATTCGTGTGCGCCACCAATCGCGACTTGAAGGAATGCGTGAGCGACGGAACCTTCCGTGAAGACCTCTTCTATCGCATCAACGTCATTCCCATCGAGATGCCGCCACTGCGCAAGCGCCGCGAAGACGTGCCCCTGCTGGTGGCCCACTTCGTAGAGAAACACGTCCCTCGCATCGGTGCGCACACCAAGGAATTCGCGCCCGCCGCCCTCAGCCGGATGGCATCCTATTCATGGCCCGGAAACGTGCGCGAGTTCGAGAACGTCATCCAGCGCGTGTTGGTGCACCACCACCGTGAACGCGTCATCGGACCGGATCATCTCAAGGGCATCCTGCCTTCCGAGACCGAGGAGGAGGCCGGAGCCAGTCTCGCCGAATTCGAAGGGCTGCCCCTCGAAGAGGCTACGACGCGGATGGAACGGCACCTCATCCAGCGTGCTCTCGAACAATGCGACTACGTCCAGTCCCGCACAGCGGACATGCTCGGCACCACGCGCCGCATCCTCAAGTACAAGATGGACCAACTGGCCATCGCTGCTAAACCTCAGGGCGACGAGTAGGTCTGAAGGACCAGCCTATGCCGCTCCCACGTACCACATTCAGAACGCTGTTCTTCGCGGGTGTCCTGTGTGTGCTCGCCGCCGCCGCCCTGTCCCAGCCACAAATCGGTCTCGTGTACCGCGCCGACCGGGCAACCAAATTCCGCGCGGGCGAGTTGCCGTTGCAGCGGTGCCGGTCGGCCCTGGAGGAGAACGGCGCCGAGGTCGTGCCGCTGACCATTCTCGATGGTTGGAACGATCTCAACGAGGCCCTCCTCGAGATCGACGGACTACTCGTGCCGGGTGGCGGCGACGTGGACCCCAAGTTCTACAGCGAAGCGCCTCACGAAACGTTGGCTGGCGTAGATGCCGAACTGGACCGATTCGAGTTCTTCCTCCTCGACAACGCCTTGTCGCGGGACCTTCCGGTGCTCGGCATATGCAGAGGACACCAGGTGCTGAACGTGTTCTTGGGCGGCTCACTGGTTCAGGACATCCCGAGTCAGATCGCCACCGAAGGACCGGTCATCCACCGCTATCCGAAGGATTCGACGGTCCCTCGCGAGCATTCCGTATCCATTGAGGAAGGCACCATTCTTCACAATGTGTTAGGATCGTCTCGGGTAGTGGTGAGCACCTATCACCATCAAGCCGTGAAGACCCTCGGCCGTGGCTTGCTAGTCACCGCGCGGTCCGACGACGGCGTCGTCGAAGGAATCGAGTGTCCCGAAGCCGCGTTTGTGGTGGGGGTGCAGTTTCATCCGGAACGACAGCGCGCCGATGAGCGATTCGATGCGCTGTTCCGGCGTTTCGTTGAAGAGGCCGCGCGCGCGGCCGGTACGCAGAACCGGTCCGAGTCCGCTGAGGACGAGGACCAGACAGCACGTGAACAGGAGTCCGCACAATGAGCCTGACAGTCGTCGGATCGGTGGCGTTGGATACGGTCGAAACCCCCTGGGGCCGCAACGATGAAGGACTCGGCGGCGCAGCCACCTTCTTCTCTCTGGCCGCGGCGAACTACGGTCCCGTCAACCTGATCGGCATCGTGGGCGAGGATTTTCCCGCCGAACACGTCCAGTTGCTGGAAGGGAAAGGCATCAATCTCGACGGTCTCGAACGGGCCGAAGGCAAGACCTTCCGCTGGACCGGGAAGTACCACGCCGACGTGAACCTCCGCGACACCCTCGACACCCAGTTGAACGTGTTCGAGCATTTCCATCCCAAACTGCCCGAGGCCGCAGGGGAGGCGCCGTACCTGTTCCTGGGCAACATCCATCCGTCCCTGCAGATGGAAGTGTTTGAGCAGACGTCCGCCAAGTTCGTGGCCCTCGACACCATGAACCTGTGGATTGATATCGCCTTGGACGATCTGAAAGCCGTGCTTGAGCGCATCGACTGCATCATCATCAACGACTCCGAAGTGAAAGACCTCACCGGCGAGAGCAACCTTGTGAAAGGCGCGAACGCCGTGAAGGATCTCGGGCCCCGCATCGTGGTGGTGAAGAAGGGCGAGCATGGATGCCTGCTGTTCAGCGAGGACGACGTGTTCAGCGCGCCTGCGTTGCCCATGGCCGACGTCGTCGACCCCACCGGCGCGGGCGACACCTTCGCCGGCGGTTTCATGGGCTACATCGCCAGCAAAGACGCATCCGACTCAGACACCCTGCGCCAAGCCGTTGTACACGGCAGCGTCGTGGCGTCGTATACCTGTGAGAAGTTCGGCCCCGACCGCCTCGCTGAAATCGGCACCGCCGACATTGCGTCCCGCTTCGACGAATTCAAGCGGCTGGCGGCGTTCTAGCACCCAGGCGACCCAAACCAAAGCCCGTCATTCTGAGCGCCAGTGAAGAATCTCGTTCACCCGGCGATTGTTCTGGAGTGCGAGATGCTTCGCTCACGCTCAGCATGACGGGGTAGGGCTCCGCGCGATCGCTCGGTTCACGGCCTCGTCTTCCCCACTCTCCCACTGGGAGAGGGTTGGGGTGAGGGTTCCCCCTCACCACACCAAGTCGTCGGGAACCTGATACTCCGCGTACGGGTCGTCCTCATCCGGCTCATCATCCTTCGCGTCGTAGAGCACGAGCAACGCGTCTTCGTCGCGTTCCTCGACCTTTAACGCCGTCTCCCGCGGAACCAGATGATACGCCTCGTCCATCCACACAATCCCGACCTGCCCTCTACCCAACCGCAACTGAATCTCGCGGGTTACGTGGATGGTCTTGACCGTGCGGTCATGGGGGAAGTTGTAGGCAACGTCGCCGCCGTCGCACGCGATGGAATGGCTGATCACCATGTCGCGCAACTGGGCCTGCTGCTCTTTGCGGACGCGCTCTTCCTCGCGTTTCCGGTTGATTTCCCGGTTGCGCGCGGCCTTCTCCTCGAGGGCCTTCGCGGCCGCCACCGCCGCCGCGTCCGGCTCCACCTCCTGACCCTGCTTCGCGCGTGCGCGCTTTTCCTTCTCC
>JAAEQP010000383.1 GCA_024231375.1 bacterium
TCCCGACGATGAGTGTGTTGCGATGACACCGTCTACGTCGGTGGAACCAACAGCCACCATACTGTCAGCGTCTGCGGGGGCAACGATCACGTCGAAGCCGGTCCCCCCCTGGTTGCCGCAACCGTTGACCACGAGCAGGCCGCGCGCCGCTGCCATATCGGTCGCAATGGTGGCCGCCGCGGTGTCGCCGTCGAGGTCACTGGCCGTGTAGAACGTCCAGAATCCGAGACTGCTCGATATAAGATCCGCACCCTGCACCTCCGCCCATTCAAGTCCCGCCACCCACCAGTCTTCTTCGATGGGGCTCGAAATGGACACGTCTGAGGCGCGTACCAGTATCACCGAAGCGTTGTAGGCGGGGCCCACCAGGCTGCCGGGGGTGTAACCGACCACAGTTGAGATAACCTGCGTTCCGTGCGCGTGGGCACTGGGGGCGTCTCCCGTTTCCCAATCAACCACCGAATCGGCGCCGGCAAAATCCCATTGCGCGAGCACGGGTACATGGTCGAGTGCCTCGTGGGTCATGCGAA
>JAAEQP010000384.1 GCA_024231375.1 bacterium
CCCTGGTTTCCAACCGGGAGTCATCGGACGATATGAATGCGAATGTGTCTGAGGGAATGCCTTGGGGAAAACTGTGTCTCGGAATGCTGGCGCTGTGCGGATTCCTTCTATGCGCCACGGACGCCTACGCGTCCCCGGCGTCGCGGTACCCGAAGGTGAACCTTGCCGTGGGGTATGAGGTGGACCCGGATTGGCCGGAGCGTCCTGCCGAGATCGAATGGAAGTACATGACGAGCGTCGCCCTCGACGCGCAGGGATGTGTGTGGATGCTGTGCTCCCTCGCGCCACAGGTCCAGGTGTACACCAGCGACGGCGCGTACGTGGCCGGTTGGGGCGACGGCCGGTTCAAGAATCCACACCATCTCACCATCGACACCGACAACCACCTCTGGATTACGGACTATGGCCGGCATGTGGTCGAGAAGTTCAACCAAAAGGGCGAACTGCTGCTCACGCTCGGGACGGTTGACGAAAAGGGCGATGACGAGTCCCACTTCAACATGCCCACGGCGGCCGTGGTGACGCCTGCGGGCGATGTGTTCGTGACGGACGGCTACGGTAACAACCGGGTGGTGCATTTCGACGCAACCGGGAAGTTCGTCAAGGCGTGGGGAACGGTGGGGGTAGAGGCGGGGCAGTTGAGTCAGCCTCATTCGATTGCGGTGGATTCGAAGGGCCGGTTGTACGTCGGCGAACGGAACAATTGCCGCGTTCAGGTTTTTGATCAGGACGGCCGCTCGCTGGCTCAGTGGCGCAACCTCATGAATCCCTGGGGCATCTGGATTACGCCCGGCGATGAGGTCTACGTCTGCGGCTCGTCGCCGAAGCGTTGGGGGGCACACAGCAATCTCGGCAACCCGCCGACGGACCAGTTGGTCATGAAGCTCGACACGTCGGGGCGCGTGCTAGAGTTGTGGACGTTTCCGCTCGTGACAGAGGAAGGCACGCTCGTTCCGGGCGAGATTGACTGGATCCACGGCATTGCCGTGGACGCGGATGGGAATGTCTTCGTTGCGGCGACCGGAAGCGACAACGTCTTCAAGATTACACCTTCCGGGGACATCACACAGATCATCGACTCAACCGGCGATGGCGCGGGCCATGGTCTCGAGGCGCCTCGGTGGATCGCGGTGGACGCTGCAGACAACGTCTACGTGACAGGCTACGCAAGCAACAACGTCTTCAAGATTTCGCCGTCCGGAGACATCACGCAGATCATCGACGCCATCGGCGACGGAGCGGGCAACGTCCTTGACTATCCTGCCAACGTCACCATGGATGCCACTGGCAACGCCTACGTGACAGGA
>JAAEQP010000385.1 GCA_024231375.1 bacterium
AACGGGACAAATTCGCATCGTCGAGAACGAAGCGCGCGAACTCTTCGATCACGCGCAACGCCTCTCGGGCGCGGTTGAGGTTCGCATCGATGATCCGCCAAGCGGCGCCGTCTGGTTGTTGCGTATCGGACACGGTTTTCTCGCCGGGAAACGCCACGGTTGTACTCGGCAACAACCTGCGCCGCAAACCGCGACTCATCGTCCTCAGCCGATCGGGTCCGTGACAGTCTAGGCGGCCTCTGAATAGCCCGGTCGCGTGTTCCAGTAGCGGGACCATCGGTCGTCCTGGGAGAGCCACAAGGCGCGCAGCGATAGGATGGACTCCACCCCCGGGATGCTCCAGAACTGCTCGGTCCCCTTCACCCGTTTGTTGAACAGTTTGACGGCTGATTCCGTGACGCCCGAGCCGATCGGCCAGCCTTTCTGCCGATACGTCGGGTAATCCATGTGGAGTCGATGGGCCGTGAAGTAACCCACGTTGTTCGCCAGTACCCGGCGCGGATGCTCCGGGCCATCCGTCGGCTCCGGCGGACCCAAGCGATCGGCATGACACTGCAACGTGGCGATCACGTCATTGACTTCGCCGTCCCACAGGTGATCCTTCAGTTGCCGAACCAGCGCCTGCGCCTCCGGTGTATCTTTCCCCACAGCGGCCCGGGCCGCTTCGTACAGATGCTCCACCGCATGGTAGTAGTCCACGATCCGTTGATCGTAGAGACATTCCCGCTGGCTCAGTGGATCGATCCAGTTGCCGCCGTCGCCCATCACCAGCACGGTGTCCGCCCGCTGCATGCCGCGGCGTTCCGACTCCACACGCAGCATCCTTCCAAAAGCCTCGGTCCGCTCCATCGTAGCGACATACGTGGTCACTAGCGGCTCGGGTCGATGATCCGGGGTGCCGTCGCCCGGCAGATACGATGTAATCGCGCCCACCTTGTCCTCCCGCCACCGACTGCCGTTTTCCCCTTGTTTTTCACGGGTTTGCACGCGACCGCCATCCATCCCGATCACCAGCGGCACCGGCGCGTTCGCCGGCGTCGCCGGTCGGCTTCCCCGCTCAAACGCACGCACCTCTGCATCGCGCGCCGACACCACCGTACGACCGATCGCCTCCGCCCAACGCTGAATCTGCTTACCGTCCAAGTGGGTGCCCCAGTCCTCGTTCAACGCCAACGCCGCTTGGTCGAAGGAGTGCAACGAACCTTCTCGCGCAAGCCGCCGCGCCGCCCGTGGGGTCAGGGGAACCTCGCGAGGCAATCCCCAATCACGAACCTGAGGGGGAAAAAGAACCGCCACAGGAGCGGCACCGGGCGTGCTGTTTGTGTAAGACCACCGGCCCATAACGCGACCGCACCTCCGGCTGGGTCACCTCCTTCTCCAGGTACACGCCCTCCGAACCACAGTGCGGGCACCGGCCCGCCGTCTCTACTTCTGCAGTGGACTCCAACGAGGCACGCTCCTCCAAGGCCACCGGCAACGCCGCCTGGGCCAACGTCTCCACCTGGTCCTCGAAATCGGCGAACGTCGCCCCTTTCAAGGGGATGTTCTCGTCTTCCGGAATCACTCGATCCAACTGCGCATTGAACGCCGCAAAAATCCGTGTCCGCGCCTCCTGACGTGTGCTCCGTGCCGCCATGATAGGATTCCTCCATGAAGCCATCTCCGAAACGCCTGGGGCCGCCCTCCGTGGCTGACCCCGCCCCCATCATAACCCCAAAAAACGCCGCCGATACTGTCACGGACCCCCTACGCGGGGCTTCCGGTATGTTGGCTCGCTTTGTGTGTGGAACGACGCTAGGCTGTTGGTCCGATGCCAGAGTTGTTTGGGAATCTGCCTGCCTTCCTTGCCTGCGTCGTGATCATGGCTGTGGCTCAGTTGATCTATGCCACGGTCGGGT
>JAAEQP010000386.1 GCA_024231375.1 bacterium
AGGGCATCGTCTGGAAGACGCCGCTACCGTCGTGGAGCGGCGGTTCCCCGGTAGTCTGGGGCGACAAGGTCTTTGTCACGTCCCCTTCGAAGGCCGCTTCCGACGAGTCTGCCGCAACGCAAACAGACAGCGGCAAGCGAAGGCGCCGGGAGGAGCGGGATCCGGGTGGATCCGAACTCCTGTTAATCTGTATCGCGAAGCAAGACGGCAGCGTCCTGTGGGAACGGGAACTCGATACGGGAAACAAGCTGTCCCGAAAGCAAAACGACTCCTCGCCGTCGCCGGTGACGGATGGGACTCATGTGTGGGCGGTGACGGGCACAGGTTCGGTGACCGCCTTCGATATGGAAGGCGAGCAAGTCTGGAAGCTGAATCTCCAGGAGAAGTACGGGACGTTCGGCCTCATGTTCGGCTACGCTTCGTCGCCGATGCTCTACGAGGGCAAACTCATCATCCAGGTGCTTCACGGATACACAACGGACGATCCCTCGTACATCGTGGCGTTTGATGCGTCGACGGGCGACGTGCGGTGGCGGGTGGAACGACCTACGGACGCGCAGTCTGAATCACCCGACGCTTACACGACGCCGACGCTGCTCCGGCATGGCGGGACGACCCAGTTCGTGATCTCGGGCGGCGACTATGTAACGGGACATGACCCGGACACGGGCGAGGAAATCTGGCGCGCGGCCGGTCTCAACCCCAAAAAGGTGAAGAACTACCGGATCATCACCTCGCCCACCGTGGCGGACGGCATGATCTACGTGCCTTCGCGGAGAAAACCGGTGCTCGCCCTGCGCGCGGGTGGGACGGGCGACGTCACGACCAGCCACCTCGTATGGAAGCACGACGAATGGGGCGGCCCGGATGTGCCCACGCCTGTCTGTGATGGCACGCATTTGTACTTAGCGGACGACCGCGGCTCCGTGTTGTGCCTCAACGCGAAGACGGGGGACGTGATCTGGGGACCTGAGCGGCCGACGGAGGGCACGGTGAGCGCGTCTCCTTTGCTGGCGGACGGGAAGTTGTACGTAACGAATGAAAGCGCTGTGACGACGGTGTTCGCGGCGGGTCCCGCGTTCGAGGTGCTGGCGGTCAACCAGGTCGACGGCGGCGAAAACGCCTACACGTTGTCCTCCCTGGCCGTGTCGAACGCGCAGCTTTTCCTTCGGACGGCGACAAGCCTGTACTGCATCGAGAAGCGCTAGGAAGAAACCGCGCCCCTATTCGTCGCGCTCAAGCGCCGCGCTGTACGCGAAGAGAATGCATGCTGTGTAGTAGAGGGGATAGCAGAAGAACGCGTTGTACGACGAGTCGGTGACGAAGCGCCAGCGGGCCACGAAGATGTCGGACACGTAGAAGATGACGGCGGCGGTGATGACCAGTGTGCGTCCGGGACTGTCGATGGACCCCCCGGCGAGGGCGAGCATGATCGAGATGACGATAATGTAGGCCAACACGAGGGGCAGGCCGCTCGGGGGGACATGGGGGCAAATCCACACGCAGGCGCCCAGGCTCACAGGCGCGAGAGCAGCGGCCGTCACAAGCACGCGGCGCAGTGAAAGCCCTCGCACGGTGAAGGCCGCCAGAAGCACAAGATGTCCCAGGAGAAAGGCCCAGACGCCCGTGTAGAAGTTCGTCGGCCCGAGCAGGTCGCCGTGCCAGAAGAAGACCAGGGCAAGGAAGAGCAGTCGTCCGTACCAGGACTTGAAGGAGCCAGCCAACACGGCGATGAGCACGAAGGCCGTGGAGCCGCCCATGAGGAACAGTTGCTTATAGGGGGCAAGACTCGTGCCGCGGGCCAGGAAGTAGAGGGCAACGGCGGTTGCCGTCACGGCGGCCAGAATGG
>JAAEQP010000387.1 GCA_024231375.1 bacterium
CCGGAATCACGGTCATCGACTCGAAGGGGGTCACCCAACAGGTCACCCCGGAGGAGATCGAAGAGATGAGCGGTCTGGATCAGCCCTACCTGCTTCAGGTAGGCGACCAGATGGAGGTGCGCTTCCGCGTGCGGGACATCCGCGAGGGGGAGGCGGCCTGGGATTACCGGCTGGAGGTGGGCGACAGCATGGAAGTGCGCTTCTCGCCCAAGATGGTCGACCGAGACACCTATCTCGTCGACGTGGGTGATGTGATCGGTATCTCCTTCCTGAACAACTGGCCGCTCAACATGAACCGCACCATCCGGCCTGACGGGAAGATCGGCGTTACGGAAGTGGGCGACGTGACCATCGCGGGATTGACCGCCCCCCAAATCGAAGAGCGCCTGACGACGCTCTACAAGAAGACCGAGATTATCCAGGGCGACCCAAAGATCAACGTGAACGTCGACTTCGCGAATCTGGACCGCCTGGAGAGCATGAGCCGCGACGTGGTGATTCGTCCGAATGGCGCGATCAGCCTGCCCATGCTTCTCAAGGAGATCAAGATCGCGGGCTTGACGGTGAAGGAAGCGACCGAAGCGATCAGCGCCGAAGCCGCCAAGGTGCTGCGCAACGCGCCGACGGTGGGCTTGGTGGTCTTCCCGAACATCAACACGGTACTGGCCGCCATGGATTCCGTGGCCGAAGTGCGCCCCGATGGCAAGATGAACTTCCCGCGCCTGGAACACGAAGTGCAGGCGGCGGGCTACACGGTAGAAGAAGTGCGGCAAGCCGTTGCGGAAGCCTGCCAGGGCTTGATCTACAACAAGGCGGATGTGTCCCTCAAACCGGTGAAGCTGACGGGCGCGCGTATCTACGTGAGCGGCGAAGTCGGCGTGCCGGGCGTGTATCCCTTGGATGCCACGCCGACGGCGATGCAGGCCATCGTGATCGCCCGCGGCCCGGCCAACACGGCCCGGATGAACAATGTGATCGTCATGCGCCGCAACCCGGAAGGCAAACCCTTCATCTTCCGCACCAACCTGAACGCCGCACTGAAGAAGGGCTACACGGACAACGACATCACCTTGCGCCCCTTCGACGTGGTGCATGTGCCCATGAAGTTGATTGTGCAGGCGGACCTCTTTGTGGAGCGGTATATCGACCGCATCGTGCCCTTCGACAACACCATGGGCGTGAGCGGCACCTACTACATGAACGAGCAGAGCGTGCGGTCGAAATCGAAGAACGTGGGGGCCTCGGTGGTCCTGTCGCCGACATCATTGATTCCAGGGATTGTTCCCTAGATACACTCGGCGGATCGGACACGGAATTTCGCACTGACGGAAACATGAGGATATCGACATGGACCAGCGGCAGATCTTTCTCAGAGACGTCCTAACCGTACTGTTCAAACGGAAGTACCTGGTGGCCTTCTTCGCCGTCGTCGTCATCGGCGTGGTGTTTGTGGGTAACCAGATGTGGCCCGAAACCTATGAGTCGACGGCAAAAGTACGGCTCATTCGTGGGCGCACCACGTCGCAGACCGATCCCTCCGTGGAGATC
>JAAEQP010000388.1 GCA_024231375.1 bacterium
CGTCGAATCTAAGATTACTGTGCATTGTGTTTCTGGCGGCCACCCTGACTTGCGGTGTTGGCACTGCCGAGCCGATGGGCTACCGAATGACAGTCGGCAACGGCGACGACGAAGTATCGGTCGTATGCGTCGGCGGGACTCCCTACGAGATGGGGCAGGCCATGGGAGCGCTCCTGAAAGACGACGCTACAGCCGTGATGAAGACGTTTCTCGCCATGGCGCGCATCGAAGACCCGGACATGTTCAGCGATGAAACGCTGGACGCGGCCTTCAAAGCAATTGAGCCGTACACGGATGAGCGGTTTATCGAGGAACTGAAGGGTATCGCAGAGGGCGTTGGTCTGCCCTATGACCTCGTGCGCCGGACGCACATGATTCCGGTCGTCGCGCCTTATGCGTGCAGCGGGTTGGCGGCCTGGGGCAAGGCGACGCGAGACGAGCACCTATATCAGGTGCGGAACCTGGATTACGAAATCCGGGGAGGACTCCAGGACCACCCGGCTGTCGTGATCTATGTGCCCAACGAAGGCGTCCCTCACGTGAACGTCACATTTGCGGGGTGCGCGGGCGTCAATACGGGGATGAACGTGCAGGGCATCGCCTTGACCGAGATGGGTGATTCGCCGTCCCGCGAGTACCCCTACGACTTGGACGGCGTCCACTTCACGACGTTGTTCCGCGAAATCCTCTACGACGCAAAGAGCCTTGACGACGCCGTGCAGATGATCAAGGACGCCAAACGAACGAAGAAGTACCACTACATCATTGGTGACGGCCAACATGGTGCGGGCGTCAAGATGCTGGCCCACGCACCGGATCTGGTCATCTGGAAGGACAATGATCCTACGGACGAAGTCGCGCCAAACGTGTTGGAAGGCGTGGTGTACAACGCGGAGGGCCGCGATCCAATCGGGTTTGCCCATCTCAAGAAATACTATGGCCGATATACGGCCGACAGCATGGTGATGTGGTCGAAGAGCGTGGGCTCGTTGGGCGGCAATCTGCTGAACGTGGTGTACGACGCCACGGCCCTCGAATTGTGGGTGGCCTACGCGCACAAGCTCGAGTGCGCCTATCGCCGCCCGTACGTGCACATCAAGGTTTCCGATCACGTCGACCCGACGGCGCCACCGGAAGGTGCGGTCGTATTCGGAAAGTAGCC
>JAAEQP010000389.1 GCA_024231375.1 bacterium
GTTCTGCGGGTCGTCCGCGTTGTCGATGTAACGCGCGGTCGATAACCCCCACGTGGCGTAGGAACCCACGCTGAAGTCCTGAGAGGTCCAGGCGGGCGGGCCAAAGAAGTCGTACCTCGGTGGAGTCGTACCTGATACCGCTGTGTACACGCAGGGCGGGCATTGCCGCACAAGTTGCATGTACTGGGCGCCGCCGCTCAAGTAAGACTTGATCTTCAGGTACCCCTCTGTTGGCGCCGATAGCGGGTGGTAATCGTACTCGTACATACCGCCACTGGAGTCGCTGTCCAGATCGAAGGCTACTGCGTGCGGCACGAATTCTTTCGCGTCACTCCAGATCTTCCGGTAGCCGTCTGGTTGTGCGAGCTGCGCCGCGCCCGCGACGAATCCAAGAGCGTCCGACTGCAGTATGCGCGTGCCTCCTACCATCCCAGCGGTACCAGCGCCTGCGTACTTGTTGGCCATGCGTGTGCGCAGCTGACCCTTGATCAGCAAGTCCATATCTTGCTGTACACGAAGAGCGAGCGCGGACTCGGAAACGTCTACCTCGCGACGCAAATCAATCAGATCGTCGGGGTAGATCCAGCTCGCGTCTACGCGCCCGTCGGGACGGGTCGCCGTGCTTCCGTTGGGGTTGGTGTCGAAGGCCCAGGGCTGACTGTTGCGCCTGTGGATCAGTGCAACAGGGATCGCCCACTCCGCCTCATAAGGATGGATGCGGTGGTCAGCGTCGATAGGTAGTGTGCGCGACCATATGCCCCCATCCTCGTATTGCGCGTTCTTCACCGCCATGGTCACGTCGCCACGGAACCATCCCGAGTCGGTCATGGCCTCGTCTTCGTCGGTGTAGGCGGACGCTCCCGTAGAGTCCAACACGTACTCCCACGTGACATAACCACGTTTCCAGCCTTGTCCGCGCACGAGGCCACCCACATCGGAGGGGATGTAAGGCCTGTGCTTTTGGCTGACGATTTGATTATCCGTATTGGAGCCCACGCCGTCGGCGTACAGCGTTACGTTCATCTTGAGGTAGACCAGATCGCGCGTCCACCCGCCCACACTGCCCGGGGCGCTCCCCACGTTGATGGTCATAGGCGTAGGGCGCGTGAGCCAGTCGTCGACGCCGCGCATACGCACATGGATCGCGTCATCGAACAACTGGATGTTGTCCGATCCCGCCACGGTCTGCATTTGGTAGCGCATCCCTGATTTGAACCCGCTGGGCTCATCGTAGGGGTACTGGTCGAGCCCAAAC
>JAAEQP010000390.1 GCA_024231375.1 bacterium
CTTTCGACACGCTACCGAGACAATCTATAATGCCCCGAGCGAGACGGGACTGTCCCAAAGGAGCGAGTCCCACGAGCGAGACGGGACTGTCCCCGCTTCCGCGAACTGACGGACCCAGCACATGGACAACAAAGACATCGCCGCCGTCCTCGAAGAGATCGCCACACTCCTTGAACTCTCGGGCGAGAATCCCTTCAAGGCGCGGTCCTACACCACCGTGGCGCGCCGCATCGAACAACTCGACGAACGCGTCGACACCCTCGTCGCCGAGAAGCGACTCCGCGACATCAAAGGCGTGGGCGACGCCCTCGAACAGAAGATCGACGAACTCGTCACCACCGGCGCACTCGAATACCATCAGGAACTCCGTGCCACGTTCCCCGAATCCCTCTTCGATCTCTTCGGCATCCCCGGCCTCGGACCCAAACGAATCAAGACCCTCTACGAAGATCTCAATATCCAATCCCTCGGCGAACTGGAATACGCCTGCAACGAGAACCGGTTGACGACCCTCAAAGGCTTCGGCCCGAAGATGCAGGACAAGGTGCTCCAAGGCATCGCGTTTGCCAAGAAGCACCGGGACCTGAACCTCATCTCGCGTGCTGCGTCCGAGGCCGAACGCCTCCGCGACCATCTCGCCGATGACCCGTCCGTCATCCGCATCGAGATCGCCGGCAGCCTCCGCCGCCGCAAGGAAGTCGTCAAAGACATCGACATCCTCGCCTCCAGCGAAGACCCCAAATCGCTGATGCAACGGTTTGTGGACGCCAAAGGCGTCGAATCGGTCACAGGCCACGGCGAGACCAAGTCCAGCGTGGTCCTGAAATCCGGTATCGCCGCCGACCTGCGCGTCGTGTCCGACACCGCTTTCCCCTACGCCCTTCACCATTTCACGGGCAGCAAAGAACACAACGTCGCCATGCGCCAGCGCGCCAAAGATCACGGCCTCAAAATGAACGAGTACGGCCTCTTCCGCGGCGAGGACAACGTCCCTTGCGCTGACGAGGCCGCCATCTTCGCCGAACTGGGCCTGCCCTACATCCCGCCCGAAATGCGCGAGGACACGGGCGAACTCGATCTCGACCACGCCCCCACCCTCGTCACGCGCGACGATCTCATCGGCGTGTTCCACTGCCACACCACCTACAGCGACGGCCGCGCTACCCTCGATGAAATGGCCGAAGCCGCCCAGAAACTCGGGCTCCAATACATGGCCCTCGGCGACCACAGCCAGTCCGCCGGCTACGCCAACGGCCTCAAACCCGACCGCATCGCCAAGCAACACGCCGAGATCGACAAGCTCAACGCCAAACTCGAAGGATTCCGTATCCTCAAAGGCATCGAGTCCGACATCCTGCGCGACGGCTCTCTCGATTACGACGAAGACGTGCTCAGAACCTTCGAGTTCGTGGTCGCGTCGGTCCATAGCAAGTTGGACATGAAGGAAGACGAAGCCACCGACCGCATCGTGAAGGTCGTCGAGAATCCCCACACCGACCTCCTGGGACATCCCACCGGCCGGTTGCTGCTCTCCCGCAAGGGCTACCCCCTGGCCATGGACACGATCATCGACGCCTGCGCCGCCAACAACACCGCCATCGAGATCAACGCCAACCCCCACCGCCTCGATCTCGACTGGCGCCACGTGCGCCGCGCACGCGACAAAGGCGTGAAACTGTGCATCAGTCCCGACGCCCACAGCGTCGACGGGTTGAAGGACGTGGACTACGGAGTGGGCATCGCCCGCAAAGGCTGGCTCGAACCAGGCGATCTGCTCAATACCATGACTGCGGAGGAGTACCTTGCATGGCGCGGTTCAAACTAACCCAAACGGCCAATCGCGAACGGGCTGCGGAAGTGCTCAAACGCCTGCGCAAGGTCTACCCCGACGCCCGGTGTTCCCTCGACTACGACACCCCCCTCCAACTCCTCGTCGCCACCATCCTCGCCGCCCAATGCACCGACATCCGCGTCAACATCGTCACCAAAGACCTCTTCAAGACCTACCCGACCGCCCAGGCCTTCGTCGACGCCTCCCAGGAAGAACTCGAAGCCGCCGTCCGCACCTGCGGCTTCTACCGCAACAAAGCCAAGAGCATCAAGAAAGCCTGCGCCGCCCTCGTCGAACACCACGACGGCCAAGTCCCCGACACCATGGACGAACTCCTCCAACTCGAAGGCGTCGGCCGCAAAACCGCCAACGTCCTCCTCGGCGAATGCTTCACCACCCAAGGCATCGTCGTCGACACCCACTGCGGCCGCCTCGCCAAACGCCTCCGCTTCACCAAACACGACGACCCCGTCAAAGTCGAACAAGACCTCATCAAGATCCTGCCCCGCGACCACTGGACCATCTTCTCCCACAGCCTCGTGTTCCACGGCCGCGCCATCTGCGCATCCCGCGCCCCCAAATGCTCCCAATGCCCCCTCGACGACCAATGCCCCTTCCCCACATCCCCCGAAGGCAAACGCATCGCGAAGTAGGAAGCGCACCGTCCGGAAGTGTGGGACCGGCGCCCCCGCCGGTCGCATGCGCGTGGTGACGGGGTGGCGGCGCGCTGCCGCGCGCCCGGCTCTGCGGAAGCAGAGCCCCACCACGCCTCTACTTCGCGTGAATGCCGTAGGGTGCGTCGAGGCCGGCCAAAGGCCGAACGAGCACGCACCATCCCCATGAACCTTACGTACCCCCCACGCGTATGTAATAGTGCTATTCGCGAAGGAGCAAACCGTGAAAAGATATCGAAACATCCTGCGAGCGCTGGGAGCGGCCATGATCGTCGGGGCGACCCTCGCCCTGGCAATCGCATACGCGGCACGGATCGCATTCCCGGAGCCGGCATTGCGCTGTATCCTCACGCTAGGCCCACCGATGTACGGTCCGAGATGCCACGCCGCAAGCATCCGAGTCCAACTCGAGAACAGGACCGGCAAGACCATCCACCTTCCCCAGGCCATCGAAGGTTCGGACGGAGGGTCACGGTACTACCCCCGCTGCGATCTTCAGGCCTTCGTACCAGCAGGCACGACGATGACCTGGATTGACGTCGTTCCCCCGGTCGACTACCACGTACGAGGCGTGATAGTCAGCGACTTCCACGAAGTCCTGCCCGACGCCGTCTTCAACCTGCTTGATCCCGACACGTCCAACGGCTTCTCCATCGTGCCGGTGGGCATCGACCTGCCCCCCGGTGCGCACCGCCTCCGGTTCGTATACCGAACGAATCCCGCTACCGAGGAAGGTTGGGTCCCCAGTTCCCTTGATTGGAACCCAGCGCCCACTCCCACACCGGAACTGCTCGACCGTATCCGCCGGACGCCCCGCGGCGAGTTAATCAGCAACGAAGTGGTCGTGACCGTGCCTCCCGCGCCCAAGAATGCCCCCAATGCCCCCTCAACGACCAATGCCCCTTCCCCACATCCCCCGAAGGCAAACGCGTCGCGAAGTAGGGAGCGCGGCCCAGCCGCACGCGGGCGCTTGCACAAGACGAAGACTCCCGCTAAGCTTGGATAGACATGAGGGTAGACATACCCGCAAGACCCGCAGTTAATGGGATTCTTTCATGAGCAAGAGGGATTCATATCAACCGCCCTACGCGCTTTCCCCCGCGATTCTGAATCTTGTGGCCGATATCAGCGAGGAGATCGGTCGCTACGCGGCATTTGCGGACAACCACCAGGAACCCCGCCTACGCCGAGAGAACCGTCTTCGCACGATCCAGGCCTCCCTGTCCATCGAGAACAACACCCTGAGCCTGGAGCAGGTGACCGCGGTAGTTGATGGCAGACGTATCCTGGGCGACCCGCGCGAAATCCAGGAAGTGCGCAACGCCTTCTCCGCTTACGAGGCGATGGAAGACTGGCAGCCGGATTCGAGCGCCGATATGCTGACCGCACACCGTCTGCTGATGGCTGGTTTGGTCGATGACGCGGGAAGGTTTCGCTCGGGAGGCGTGGGCGTCTTCCGTGGCGATCAACTGGTCCACATGGCACCCCCGGCCAAACGAATCCCGCGCCTCATCGCCAATCTCCTCAACTGGCTGCAACGTACCGACGAGCACCCCTTAGTGGCCAGTTGCGTCTTCCATTACGAATTCGAGTTCATCCATCC
>JAAEQP010000391.1 GCA_024231375.1 bacterium
AGCGGCTCGTTCCAGTCGTGGGAGATGTGCTTGTAGAACTCCTTGTACTCATCGTCCGACACGTCGTCTTTGGAGCGAAGCCAGATGGCTTTCATGGAGTTCAGGGTTTCGGTGGTCGTGACGGTCTTCTCTTCGGCACCTTCAACGGGCTTGCCTTCTTCGTCGCGCTCGACTTCGGTGCGCTCCACGTCCATGCGGATGGGATAGGCCACGAAATCGGAGTACTTCTTCACGACGGACCGGATCTGCCACTCGGCGGTGAAGTCGTGGAGGCCGTCTTCGCTGTCCGCGGGTTTGAGATGAAGGGTGACGGCGGTGCCGGGTTCGTCGACAGGCACTGATTCAAGGGTGTACGTGCCGTCGCCAGCCGATTCCCACTGCGTGCCGCCTTCTTCGGATGCGTGCCGGGTGATCAGCGTCACCTTGTCGGCGGCCATGAAACAGGAGTAGAACCCCACGCCGAACTGGCCGATGAGTTCCGGCGACGCATCCTGTTCCTTGGCCTGCTTCAGGAGCGCGCGGAACTCGCTGGTGCCGGATTTGGCGATGGTGCCGATGAGGCTCACTACCTCGTCACGCGTCATGCCGATCCCGTTGTCGCGGACGGTCAGCGTGCGCGCCTCGGGATCGCTCTCGATGAAGACGCGAAGCTCCGTGTTCGCGGGAAGAAGGTCGGGCGTCTTCACGGCCTCGAAGCGCCTTCGGTCCAGGGCGTCCGAACTGTTCGAGATGAGCTCGCGCAGAAAGATATCTTTGTTGGTGTATATGGAATGGACCATTAGGTCAAGAAGCTGCCTCGCTTCGGCCTGAAATTCGTGTGTTTCTATTCCGC
>JAAEQP010000392.1 GCA_024231375.1 bacterium
ACAGCGCCGTCGGTGAGCTCGAAGTCAGTGTCGGCTAGGCGCGCCGTCCTGTTGGCCTTCACGTGGCGCAACATGAAGCCCGGGTCCGTGCGCTCAAGCACGAAAGCCGCCCGCGCTTCGTCCACCCATGCGCTACTCCCGCGCACACTACCCTGGCCTTCGGCGCCCTTCGATGCGTGATGCAGCGCGACGACAGCGGCGCCAGTCTCGACGGCTATGTCGGTCGCAAGTTGCATCCAGAGCCCAGCGTCAACGCTATCATTCTCCGAGTCGGCGCCGAAGTGGCGCCGCACAGTATCGACGACGACGAGTGCGGGTTTTTCCTTCCGGCACAGTGCCCGGAATTCACAGTAGTCTTTCGATGCTGCCCGATCCTCGAGCCACCGGAAGGGCGAGCCAGCACGCAACCGGAGCCGCTCGACGACGGCTTCGTCGAGGACACTGGGGGCGATGTCCCTCGCCGTATGGGCGATGGCCTTCAAACTGCGGAGGAAGATGTTCTCGCCGTCCTCACCACTGAGGAAAACCACGGTCCCGGCCTCATGGACTGGCCAGCATGGCAGGATCGTCCTCCCGGTGAGCACTGACAGCGTCAACGCCCGCACAAGCGTGGACTTCCCCGCACCACCATGGCCCGCGACGACGGTCGTCGCGCCCATCGGAATACCGGAAGTGAGCAATGGGACTTCCTTGCCCGCCAGCGTGCGCCATTCCCTCAAGTCGAGGAAAAACGCATCGACGACGCCATCGTCGAAAAGCGCGTTGACTGCAGTGGCTACCTGCTCTCGTGACGCGCCGCGCGCGATGTCGTGCGCGATCTGCTTGCGCGCCTCATCGTCGAGGAATGCGCGGTGCGCGTCACGCACCATACGCGCGTCGCGCTCAGGGTCGCAGCTTTCGGCGCCCTCGAAGACGTGGCTGACTGCTTCACACCGAGCAACAACGCCTTGCGGGTCGATAGTGGCGCCTTCGGCATGCAACGCCGCTATGGCCTCGCCAAGGGCCTTTGACTCCACATCCGGCCACGCACCGGGAGGCATGTCCGCCGCGAGCGCTATGGCCGTGGCGTCACCGTACA
>JAAEQP010000393.1 GCA_024231375.1 bacterium
AAGGTACTTCGACGGTCTTCGGGAGAAGAGGAGCCCGGCACCAACGACGTTGACCAACCCTTCACAGAGGCATCGACAGAATCAAGCAGTCCCGGAGGGACGCCCCGAAGGTAGCCCAGGATTTCAATCCTGGGTAGACGCCTCCCCCCAACACGAGTCCCGGAGGGACGAAGGAACAGGAGTGAAATCATGTCCCACACGTATTCGAACCTCCTCTACCATTGTGTGTTCTCCACGAAGAATCGTCTGAACGTCCTAGCGCCCGATGTTCGGGAGCGCCTGTGGCCGTACATGGGTGGAATCGTCAGAGATCACAACTGGCGTGCTCTCTGCATCGGTGGCACGGGCGATCACGTACACACGCTCTTGTTGCTCCCAGCGAAGGTTCCCATCGCCGACGCAATGAAGGTAATCAAGGCAGCATCATCCAAATGGCTTTCGGAGACGCTCCCCGGCATGGAGCGATTCGCGTGGCAAGAGGGATACGGCGCATTCAGCGTCAGCATCTCGCATAGGGACGACACCATCGCGTACATCAAGCGTCAGGAGGAGCACCATCGGCACAAGACGTTCAAGGAAGAGTTCGTCGAGTTTCTACGGAGACATGAAATCGAATGGGATGAACGGTACATCTGGGACTGACGCGAGCCATGTTCCGCCGTCCCTCCGGGACTTGGTGTTGGGCGGCGGGAGTCCCAGGAATGAATTCCTGGGCTATCTTCGGGGCGTCCCTCCGGGACTTCCGCGTGTCCTGGCGGTGATGACGTAGCGCCCGAAAGGACCGTGTACGCGAGCAGAGCGCGTGGACCGTGCGGATGGACAAGCGTGGCCTGCAATGAACTGTCCGCCTATCCGCAGTTTGATCTCAGCCCTGGGCGGCGAGGTCCTGCTCGAGCTTTCGCAAGAGCGCTTCGGTGAAGTCGGCGGCCCGTTGCACGGTCTCGTAGTCAACGGCCCACGGGCGGTCCATCTCGTCCAGGAGCGATTCGTGGGTGCGGCCCGTCTCTTCCGTCGAGATGCCCATGGTCTTGTAGCCGCGCGTGAGCGCCAGGCACGCCTCCGACGGGATGCCGCGCCGCCGCATGCCGCCCACGTCCAACGATGCGCCGGCCTCCCGCGCAACCTTGACCAACTCGGGCGCGCTACGGAAAAGGGTCAGCATTCCTTCACCCGTCACGTAGCGCACGTCGCCCGTGCCCAGCCGGTCGAGGCTGACCACGTAGGTATTGGAACGCCGCAAGTGCGACAGGCTCAGTAGACGCCGAATGCCGTTCAACCCCGACTCCGTGCTGCCCGTCGCCACCAGCCAGACGTCGGCGGTTTCCATGGGGCGCTCGCGCAATTGCTCAGCCAACCCCAGGAGCACGGCAACACCCGAGGCATTGTTCGTTGCCCCGCGCGTGTGTTCCGCCCCCTGGTCGCACCAAACCAGAAACGCGGACGCGCAGATCAGGAAAGCCAGCGCCGCACCGCGTACGATCAGATCGTAACGGATCTCGGCCCCCAGACCGATCCCGAACCCCTGCGCGAGGCACGAGGCAATCACGACGACCATGGCGGCGATGAGAGCGGCGTGCGCCGCACGCAACCAACCCGCTTCTCCGATGCGGTTCAGTGGACTCAGTACCGCCGAATCGTAGTGGGCCGTCACAACGATGGTGTTCAGCGGACGAGTGCCCATGAACCGGGCCGTCACATTCTGCGTCTCGTACTGCGGCAGAAACCGCGCGAACAGGTTGTACCCGCTGAACTCCACCACGTACGAGGCGAACACGAAGAGTCCGTACCCGGCAAACGTGAACGGCCACCAGTACCCGAGCACCGCCACGAACACGAACTCCACGAAATACGACGCGAAGAGCAGGTTGCGGCTTCCGGGGGAGAAGAACCCGTCCGTCTCCGTGTCGGCCGTGCACGACTCCATCCGCTCGCGGATATACTCCGCCGCCGCGCGCTCGTTGTGCGTATTCGCCCCGCGGTGCGGTAGATCGCCCGCAAGATACTCGATGTCGCGGCGCAGTTGAGCCTTGTTCATCGGCACTGTTCGGCCGGTCTTCTCTGTCGTCGACGGTCCGTCACGCCACCTCGCAGCAGTCCAGGTTGAAAGCCTCGGCCACAGCCTTGTGCGTCACCCGTCCGTCGAACGTGTTCAGTCCGCGCTTCAACGCCCGATCCTGTTCGAGCGCCGCGTCCAATCCCTTGTCGGCGATGGTGAGTCCGTACCCGAGCGTCACATTCGTGAGCGCGTAGGTCGACGTCATGGGCACGGCCCCGGGCATGTTGGCTACGCAATAATGCACCACCCCTGAAACCTGGTAGGTCGGGTCGCTGTGCGTCGTGGGCTTGGCCGTTTCGAAACAGCCGCCTTGGTCAATGGCGATGTCCACCAGAGCCGACCCCGGCTTCATCCGCTTGAGAAGCGCCTTGGACACAAGCCGCGGGGCCCGCGCGCCGGGGATCAGCACAGATCCGATCACCAAGTCCGCCTGAGTCACTTCGTCGGCCACATTGGCCTGATTCGACATGAGCGTCGTCAACTGACCGCGCATGATGTCGTTGAGATAGCGCAGCCGTCCGGGATTCAAATCGATAACCGTCACCTGCGCCCCCATGCCAACCGCGATGTGGCACGCGTTCGTGCCGGCCACGCCGCCACCCAGAATGACCACATGGGCGGGTTTCACGCCCGACACGCCGCTCAGCAACACGCCCCGGCCACCCGAACCCGCCTCGAGGCATCGCGCGCCCATCTGAACCGACAAGCGCCCGGCCACCTCGCTCATGGGGACAAGCAGCGGCAGTGAGCCATCCTCAAGCTGGATGGTCTCGTACGCGACCCCGGTCACCTTTTTCTTCATGAGCGCACGTGTCAACGCCTCGTTGGAGGCCAGATGGAGATACGTGTAGAGAATCTGCCCGGCACGCATCCATTTCAGTTCGTCGCCCAGCGGCTCCTTCACCTTCACGATCATCCCGGCCCGGTCCCATACCCCTTTGGCCGTGTTCACGATGCGCGCGCCGGCCTCACGGTACTCGGCGTCCGAAATGCCGCTCCCGATGCCGGCCCCCTTCTGGACCACCACTTCATGTCCGTGAGCAACAAAAGCGGCAATGCCGCTCGGTACCAACGCCACACGGTTCTCGTCTGTCTTGATCTCTTTCGGAACGCCAACGATCATCGATAGTCCCCTCGCCGCGCACACGATGCACGTGTACCGCGACATTCGCCGATACGCAGGATACCTTTGGCCAACCCCTTGACCCTTTGACCTGCACCTAACCTCCTGATAGACTGCTGAAATCTCGAAACCATTGTCAATAGGGAATTCGCCATGCGCGCGGTGGTACAGCGGGTTGCAGAGGCTTCCGTTACGGTCGATGGGGAGATCGTGGGCCGGATCGGCCAGGGCCTGCTCGTGCTCGTCGGCGTGGCGGACGATGACGACGCACGCGACGCGTCGATCCTAGCCGACAAAGTGGCTGGCTTGCGGTGCTTCTCCGACAGCGACGGCAAGTTCAACCTCTCGGTGAGCGACGTGGCAGGCGCGATTCTGGCCGTTTCTCAGTTCACCCTGCTCGGCGACTGCCGCCGGGGCAAACGTCCCTCGTTCTCATCCGCGGCGCGCCCGGAGCAGGCTGTGCCCCTCTATGAATCGGTGTTGACTCGCTTTCGCGATCTTGGACTTCCCGTCGAGACAGGCGTGTTCGGCGCGCACATGGACGTGCGGCTGCTCAACGACGGCCCGGTCACGCTCCTGTTCGACACGAAGAAAGGGTTCTGATGGGCGCGATTTGTGGCATTCTCGGGAAGGCCGATGCGCAGGCCCTGGCCGCGATGGTCGCCGCCTTGAAGCATCGCGCGGACCTGGCCCACCGCGTCGAAGGCCGCGATTTCTGCCTTGCCGCATCGGCTCCGGTTGAAGGTGCCGCTTCCGTGCTGGACGGGGCCCCAGAGTCGCCGGATGGGGCATGCCTGTCGGCTGCTCAGGCCGTGGCGCGGTGCAAAGCGATCGAGCGGAACCCAGGAACCCTCCGGGGCGCCTACGCCGCGGTTGTGGCGTGTTCGCGCAAGAAATGGCTGCTTGTGCGCGACCGGCTGGGCCGTTGTCCCCTATACTACTTCCAGGGCAACGGTTTCCTGCTGTTCGCGTCGGAGTTGAAGGCCCTGATGGCCACGGGCCTCGTGCCCAAACGGCTCAATCTCAGGAGCGTGGACCGGTACCTGACGCTCCGCTGCGTACCAGGCGAGGAATCTGTGGTCCAAGGCGTGGATCGCGTGCCACCCGGGCATGCCGTGCGGTATGACGGCGAGCGGGTGACAACGTCTCGAATAGACGATTTCGTCATGAGCAGCGATCAGGTCCCGCGTGAGGAAGCGGCAGCCGACCTCCGTGACCGGCTGCGCGACGCCGTCCAACGCGCAGACGCCGACCGCGTGCTGTGGTCGGCCGGCGTGGATTGCGCGGCTCTGGCTGCGGTGCAGCCCGAACTGAAGCCCTTGTTCGCGCTTCTGCCACGGGCCTGGCAGAACGAAGGGCGGCTGGCGCGCGAGTCCGCCCGGAAGATGGGCCTGGACCTGGCCGTGGAACACTCCAATCATATGACCGACGAGGCGTTCCGCCGGGCCGTGTACGCGCTCGATGAACCCATCGCCGACGCGTCCGTCTTGCCCACTTGGCTCGTGTTCGAGGCCGCCAGCCGTCACACCGACACGGCCGTATCGGGCCATGGTGCGGACGCTTTGCTGGGTGGTTTCCCCAGGTTCCATTTCCTGCAGAAGGCACATGGCAACGCCCGCACCTGGGTGCCTGTTGGATTGGTTGGCGGCATCATGCCCGCCCTTCCCCCGAACGCCTTCGTGCGTCGATGGAGCCGCTATCTGGCCTCCATTCACGACAATCTGGGCGCGTACCTTTCGCTGGTCTCGGTGTTCGACCAGGAGGAGCGGCAGGAGTTGTACACGGATGCCATGAAGGCGGCGTTAGCGGACAATGGAGGACCCATGGCCGCGTTCGGCGGCCATTTCGAGCATGTGGACCTCACCCGCAACCTGTTGTCTCTCGATCTCCACGTGGGGCTGCCCGATCTGGAACTGGCGAAATGCGACCGGCTCGCGGCGGCACACGGGCTTCAGGTGCGGACACCGTATCTGGACGACGCGCTCATCGACTGCGTGGCACGCCTGGCGCCGGCCACCAAGTTCGGCGTGCGCGCGAAACCACTGTTGCGCATGGCCATGCGGGGCGTGTTGCCCGGGCGGCTCCGGCTGCGTGCGCGCCGCGATTTCCGCATACCCGACTCGGGTCGCGAAGTCCGTGTGATCGAGAGCATGGCGCGCCAACTCATCACACCGGAGCGCGTCAATGCCACAGGGATATTCAAGTGGCAGCACATTCGGCGTGTGGTGAACGCAGCTTCCCACAACGTCTACCGGCGGCGTCAATACTGGGCCATCCTCATGTTCTTCGCGTGGTACGAGCAGATGATGGAGACCTGAGGCCATGCGCATTGTGCTAGCCGGCAGCGGTCTCCTGGTGACACAGGAACTCAAGGCCATTCTGGGCTCATCGCACGAGGTCGTGGGCCTCATTCAGAACGGCCGTCGCATCAAGGGCATGCGGCGCTGGTTCATGCCCCTGGTGATGCGGATCCTTCCCACGGGCAAGAACGACCGCCGCGGCCTCGCGCGCAGGCATGGCATCCCTCTCGTGTACATCGACAAGATGACCGAAGACGAACTGGCGCCCCTGCGCGCCCTTGATCCCGACCTCATTCTCGTCGCCGGGTTCAGCATCATTCTGAAGAAGCCTATCCTCGAACTGCCCCGCATTGGGTGCGTCAACACCCATTCGTCCCTGTTGCCCAAACATCGCGGACCCAACCCCTTTTCGGCGGCCATTATGGCCAACGAATCGGAGACGGGCGTGACCTTCCACGTCATGGACGAAGCCATCGACACGGGCCACATCATCGAGCAACACTGCGTCCCCGTCAAGCCCACCCACTATGCGTTGGACCTTCACCGGCTCACGGCCCGGCTTGCGGGCGAGAAGGTCGTGGCCCTTCTGGACCGTATCGAGGCAGAGGGCCTTCAGGGGACGCCGCAGGACAACGATCTCGCTTCTTACGACAAGAACATGACGAAGGAACAGGCCTTCATCCAATGGGATCAGCCCGCGGAGGATATCAACCGGTTGGTTCGAGCGAGTTTTCCCCACAACGTGGCCCGGTTCCGGCACGGCGACCGGGTGATCTATGTTCATCGGTGCAGCGTGAAGGCGGACGCTGTGGATGCGCCCCCCGGCACCGTGCTTACGGCGCGGCCCAAGCCACGAGTCGCCACCGGCCAGGGCACCATTGAACTGACGACGGCTTATGTAGTGAGACCCGTTCCCTGGGTGTGGCCGGGCGCCCTCACCAATCTCGCCGAAGGCGATGTGCTGGAGTAGCGCGTGAAGTCCCCAGTATCCATCGTTATCCCCGCCTACAACCAGTTGGACTACTGCAAGCAGTGCGTCATGTCCATTCTCGCCAACACGGTGCATCCCTACCGCCTCATCCTCGTGGACAATGGCTCCACGGACGGAGTGGGGGAGTTCTTCGATTCAGTGCCTGGCGCCACGGTGGTGCATGCCGAGACGAACAAGGGGTTCGCAGGTGGCGTCAACCTGGGCCTGGAGCGTGCGGAGGGGCACGTACTGCTCCTCAACAGCGACACTCTGGTCCCTGCGGGCTGGCTGGAACGCTTGGTGCGGGTGCTCGATAGCGTCGAGGATCTCGGGGCCGTGGCGCCGACGACGAACTACGCGTCGGGTCCCCAGCAGATCGAGTGCCCTGAGTTCGCCTCACTCGAAGAGATCTCGGCGCATGCTGACACAATCGCCGAGGAGAAGGCTGCTCAGACAACGTTCACGGACCGGGTCATCGCGTTCTGCGTTCTGCTTCGGGACCGCACCGTGAGCGACGTCGGTACGTTCGATGAAGGGTTTGGCATCGGCAACTATGAAGACGATGACTACTGCATTCGCATTCGGCAGGCGGGGTATCGCATCGCCATTGCCCACGATTGCTTCGTATTCCACTACGGAAGCCGGACCTTCGTTGGAATGGGGTACGATCAGGATTCCTGGGGCGATCTCATGTCGCAGAACCAGGAACGTCTCTTCACCAAGTGGGGCGTGGAAACCGAAGATCGGCCTGGCCAAGCAGAGGAGAGTAAACGCCTCAATCGCAGTGCCAGAGAAGCCGCGCGGGATGGACAGTCTGCCGAAGCGATGCGCCTTCTCACCGAGGCAATACGGGTCTACCCGAGTCTCGCCGAAAACTACAGCGATTTGGGCGCTCTGCTATGGCAGATCGGCCAGCACGAAGAAGCATACCGTAACTTCCTGCGGGCTCTGCGGCTTGAACCGGACAACGAGGATGCCATGGCCAACGCACGAGAGGCGGCTGCTGCCTTGGGCAAGGAAGCGGAATTGGACCGGATTCTGAAGGAGGGGAGACCATGAGCATCGAGATTCGCGAGTACCGCGATGAAGACCGCGACGAATGGATGCGCGTTCATGCGACGATCATGACCATCTCCCACGCCTGGAACTACTGCATCCAGGAACGGCCCGCTTACGAGGACTACAAGTCCACCAGGCTTGTGGCATTCGTGGACGGCGTACTCGCGGGCCTGACGGACGTCCAGTACGAGAACGAGGCGGGCGAATTCTGTTTCGTGAAAGACAGCATCGGCGGATATGTGCTGGAGTTCGGCCGGTTGCCTGAGTTCGCGGGCCTCAATCTGGGGAAGCTACTGATGGATGCCACCGTGGAAGATGCCAAGCGGCAGGGCGTCCGGCGGCTTGAGTACTGGTCCCAGGAACGGTCCGCCCAACGCTATTACCGCCGCCTGAACATGAAAGAAGTCGGGCGGCACTACCGGTTTCGCATGCGTGCGCCGCAAGATGTGAACGACCTGCTCAGCAAGAACTACATCGGCGTGGAGTACATCTACGGCGCGTGTCTGCCGGACGAGTGGCCCCTGGTGAAAGAGAAGTTCGATATCATCGACAAGCCCCCCTTGGAGCCACATCTCTGCGTCGGCTTCGAGATCCGCTTCTAGTGGTATGCGTCAACCAGATGGATTACTATCATTTTGGCATGCGTAGGCGAGAAAGCGCAGCAAAAGGGGGACTGATGCAAGCGAGCGAGTCCCCGAGCGAGACGTGTCTGTCCCTTTTCTTGCGAAGCGCGCCTTGGATAGCAGCCGTCAACTCCGAAGCACACCACTAGCTATCGCGTGGGGGGCGGGACGGGTCGTTGTAGTCCTTCCCGTAGAGCTTGCGGGAGCAGTCCGGGCAGATGCCATGACTCACACTGACGTCCGAGTTCTCGGCGAGGTAGGTTTCTATGCGGCTCCAATAGCCTTGGTCGTCGCGCACCTTCTTGCAGTTGGCGCAGATCGGCAGAAGGCCCGTCAACCTCTTGACGTCGTCCAGGGCTACCGTCAACTGACGCGTGCGCCGTTCCACTTCGTATTCGAGGCGCTGGCGGGATGCGCGCTCCGCGATGGCGGCCCGGTCGGCGACCGCAAGGGAAAACAGCAGCAGCGCCACGATGCTGGCGAGGTGAATGCTGTTCTCCGTCAGGAACGTCGTAGGCAAAAAACCGAAGCCCACCAAGCCAAGCACGGTGGCGCCCGCGAGAACGGCTACCCACCCCGCCACGAAAATGCGCGCCGCTCTGTACCCACCCACAAGGCATCGGATTGCGGCGCCCAGTACACACGTCATCCCGACCGGCGCCACGATGTGTGCTGCGAGATCGGGCCAGAGCCAGCCGCCCATGCCCGCCAGCAGTACGGCCGCACTCAGGACGATGAAGACCAGCAAGACGCGGTCCATGAATGGGGCATTCTTCCGCGTGTCCAGGAAACTGCGGGAGAACGCGAATAGACACCCGTTGGTGAGCGCCATGAATGTCAGGATCGCGCAATCGCTCCACCACGTGGCGCTCGGCCACAGGTACTGGAATGCCGTGCCCTGCATGGTCATGACCCACAAGACATACGACACGATTAGGCATGCGTGCAGGAAGAAACTCCACTCCTTGAGTACGCGAAATACCAGCAGGTTGTACAGTGCAAGCATGATCAGGGCACCGTACAAGGCGCCCCGCAGGAGTTCAGTCACCGCGCGGTTGAAGTTGAAGGCGTGGGCGTCCCAAAGAAACACCCGGAAGCGATAGGACCCCTTGTTCTCCACACGGAGGAAGCAGGTTCGTTCTTCGCCGGGCTCGAGAACCACATCGAACGACGGATTCGAATACTCTATTGTCCGCACGTGGAACGGAAGCGCGGTCCCGGACAGCTCGGTACGGACCTCTCCCTCGCCTACAAGCTGATGCAGTTCGACGGCTCGAAGCCGCGGATTGTCCACTTCCACGCAGAGCTCACGGCGCGTCGTACCCGGATTGGACAGGTTGAATCTGAACCAGGATGTGCGTCTGCAGATTCCGAAGTTCACCGTCTTCTTGGCATGGGGTGTGAAGTCGTTCGCCCAATCGGTGGAAGACCTGGGCGACCACCGGTCACCCGTTTCCAGGGCATGGTCCATGCGGGGGGTGATATTCTGTCTCTTGACGACTTCAGTCACGTCGACTGAGTCGGCTTCGGCCGGCATGCCGCTCACGGCCAGTGCCGCGATCAAGAGCGTGGTCGCATACAACCGAATCACCACCCTTCAGTACTCCTTGCCCCTGATCGGATTCCGCTCGCCTTCGAGCGCCGCGGCGAGCCGCGCGAAATGCTCGTACGGCATCCTCACCTTACCCATTTCGGGATCCTGCTTCGCGGTTCCATGACAATCCGAGCCGCCGCTCACGAGGAGGCCCCGCTCCTCCGCAATGAGGAGAAACTCGGTCTCTTGCCCGCCAGTGTGCCGCGTATGGTACACCTCGATGCCGTCAAAGGGGAACTCAAGTAGCGGCGCGATGGAACGGTTCTGGTTTCCGAGTCCCGGATGCGCCAAGAATGCCAATCCACCCGCGTCGCGGATCAATTCGATGGCGTCTGCGCAGGCCAGTCTCGGCTTGTCCACATACGCGGGGCGCTTCGATTTCAGGTACTTGTCGAACGCGTCCTGGACCGTGCGCGAGAACCCGCGGGCATGGACCTCGCGCGCGATGTGCATTCGCCCGATGGAACCGGCGTCATCGCCTCGGTCCTCAAGATCTTCGCGAGAAATGGGCACGCCCATTTCGTTGAGCTTGGCGATGATACGGTCCGCCCGGGTCGCCCTCCCTTCAACCAACTCATTCAAGGCGTCAAGTAGACCCTGGTGGCCAAGATCGATCCCGTACCCCAGCACGTGGATCTCTCTACCCCGGCACTCGCAACTGACTTCAACGCCCGGCAGGAACTCGACACCCAATTCCTCCGCCGCGCGTTGCCCCTCGGCCACGCCCGCAACCGTGTCGTGGTCCGTGATAGCCGCCGCCGCGAACCCAAGCTCGGATGCCCGTTCGATTACCAGACGTGGCGCATCCGTCCCGTCTGAGTAGTGTGTATGTAGATGCAGATCGACGTATCGCACAATACTGGGCCCGTCGGCTCGCGACGGCCCGTCCCTCTCCGCTCAGCCAGTCAGGTTGTCCTTCAACCGATCGAGCACCCCGTTGACGAACCGCGGCGCATCGTCCGCGCCGAACCGCTTCGCCACTTCCAAGGCTTCATTGATGGCTACCGGTGCAGGCACGTCCGATCCGTGGAGCATTTCGAACCACGCCACACGCAGCACGTTCCGTTCGACGGCGCCGACCCGGTCGAGGGTCCAATTCTCCAGACATTCGGAGATGGCTTCGTCCAACTCTTCACGGCGATCCATAACGCCGCCGACAAGGTGTTCGGCGTACTCGCGCACGCTCTTCTTGGCGGGGTTGCACGCCCAGAAATCCAGAATGGCGTTCTGCCATTCGTAGGACGTGAAATCAATCCCAAAAAGGAATTGGACAGCGCACTCGCGCGCCCGTCGACGAACCTGATGACTTGTAGCGCTCACAGTTGCTCCATCAGGTTGACCATCTCGATGGCCCCTACGGCCGAATCGAATCCCTTGTTTCCGCTCTTGGTGCCGGCCCGTTCGACGGCCTGCTCAATGGTATCGGTTGTCAGCACGCCAAACAGGATGGGGACCCCTGTATCGAGCGCTGCATGGGCGACACCCTTCGACGCTTCGGCCGCCACGTAGTCGAAATGGGGCGTGCTGCCACGGATCACGGCGCCGAGCGCGATGACCGCATCGTAGTTGCCTGACTGGGCCATCTTCTTGGCCACCATGGGAATCTCGAAGGATCCCGGCGTCCAGGCAACCGTAATCTCCTCGTCCTTCACGCCATGCCGCGAGAGGCCATCCAGGGCGCCTCCCAGCAGTTTCGACGCGATGAACTCATTGAAGCGGGCCACGACGATTCCGTACTTCTTGCCCTTCGATATCAATTGCCCTTGCACAATTTTCGGCATCAGTCGACTCCTTTACGATAGCAGGTGACCGAGTTTCTCTTTCTTCGTCCGCAAATAGCGTTCGTTGACTTCGTTCGTCGGCGCCTCAATAGGCACACGTTCCGTAACCTCAAGTCCGTGCGCTTCCACACCCACCCGCTTGGCCGGGTTGTTGGTGATGAGCCGCATACGGTGTACGCCCAGATCGGTCAATATCTGCGCGCCAAGACCGTAGTCCCTCAGGTCCGGCTGGAATCCCAGATGGACGTTTGCTTCCACCGTGTCCATGCCGTTGTCCTGAAGCGTGTAGGCCTTGATCTTGTTGGCGAGTCCGATGCCGCGTCCCTCTTGCCGCATGTAGACAATGACGCCGCTTCCTTCCTTCTCGACCATCTCCATGGCCATGGCGAGCTGCGTGCCGCAATCGCACCGCCGCGAACCGAACACGTCGCCGGTGAGACACTCGGAGTGTACACGGACCAGGACGTTGTCGGCGTCCGTGAGGTCGCCTTTCACCAGCGCCAAGTGATGGTGTTCGTCGATATCCGTTTCATACACAAACAGACGAAACGAGCCGTGTTCCGTGGGTAGATTCGTCTCCGCAACTCGGCGCACCAATCGTTCGGTCTTGCCTCGGTACGCGATGATATCGGCCACCGAGCAGATCTTCAGTTTGTGCTTTTGTGCGAACTCCTCCAGCTTCGGGAGCCGCGCCATCGTACCGTCTTCGTCCATCACCTCGCACAGTACGCCCGACGGATGCAGTCCCGCCAGCCGCGCCAAGTCCACCGAACCTTCCGTCTGCCCGGCGCGCACCAGCGTGCCGCCTTCGCGGGCCCGGAGGGGGAACACGTGGCCCGGTTGCACCAGGTCTTCGGGTTGGGTGGCGGAGTCGACGGCCACCTTGATCGTCTGGGCTCGGTCGTAGGCGCTGATGCCTGTCGTGACGCCCTCGGTCGCTTCAATGGACACGTGAAACGCTGTCTTGAAAGGCGAACGGTTGTGAGGCGTCATCGGCGGAAGCTGCAACTCTTCCAGACGCTCGTGGGTGAGCGCCAGGCAGATCAGGCCTCGGCCATGGGTCGCCATGAAGTTGATGGCCTCGGGCGTCACCTTCTCCGCGGCGACGATGAGGTCTCCTTCGTTTTCCCGTGCTTCGTCGTCGACCAGGATGATCATCCGGCCGGCGCGCAACTCGTCCAGAATTTCCGGAATTGGCGCAAACATCGTACTCACTCCTACACGTACCCGTTCCGGGCCAGGGTCTCTAACGATAGAGAACCACCGGTCTTTCCGTTCAGGTAGTGGTAAACGTGCTTGCCGACTATGTCGGCTTCCAGGTTCACTGAATCGCCCGGGCGTTTCTTGCCCAGCGTTGTCATCGACAGGGTCGTCGGGATAATGGCCACGCCGAACGTGTCGGCGGCAGGTTCCATCACCGTCAGGCTGATGCCGTCCACCGTGATCGACCCCTTGGGTACCACGTACTTCGTCACATCGGCCGGTGCCTGGAACCGCCACAGCGAGAAATCTCCCTGCGGTTGCACCGAGTGGATTCGGCCTATGCCGTCCACGTGGCCCAAGACCATGTGACCGCCGAACCGGCCGTTGGCCGCCATGGCCCGTTCCAGGTTCACGGCCGAGCCGGGCCGTAGCGCCGACAAGGTGGTCCGTTCGATGGTCTCCGGCGACATCTGAACGACGAAGTTGTCGTGGTTCACCGCCACGACCGTCAGGCACGCACCGTCCACGGCCACGCTGTCGCCTTCCTTGAGGTCGTCCAGCACGTGCTCGGCCAGGATCGCCATATCCGCGCCCGACCGCCGCGATACGGCGCCCACTTCTTCTATCAGTCCGGTGAACATCGTCATTCGCCTTTCAACGGCTTCAGTCGAGACTCACATACGCTTCAATCAACACGTCTTCGCCCACGGCCCGCGCGGTCATGCGTTCCAACCGGACGCAATCCGCCATGCGCGCCGCGCCTTCGCCTTCCACGGCCGTAATGGCCTCTCGGCCGCCCACGACCTTCGGGGCAACAAAGAACATCGCTTTGTCCACGATCCCCGCCTCGAACGCCGAGGCGTGCGTGGTACCGCCGCCTTCAATGAGCACCGTCAGCACGTCGCGTGCGGCCAGTTCCTTCATCAGCAGCCGCAGGTCCAACCCGCCCGGCCCGGCCGGAATGTGGAACACCTGGTCCGCCCCGTCGAAGGTGCGGCCTTCCGGCACTGCTACCCACGTTGGCGCGTCGCTGTCCAACTGAAATACGCGCCGCCCGCCGTCGAGATAGTCGTCGGCGTCCACGATGACCCGCAGGGGGTCCTTGGTCTTGCCTTCGTCCAGCCGCGTGGTCAGGCTGGGGTCGTCCAACATCACCGTACGGCTGCCCACCAAGATGGCGTCCACCTGGTTGCGCAGTTCGTGGACCATCCGGCGCGAATCTTCACCCGTCACCCAACGCGAATCGCCGGTCCGGGTCGCGATCTTACCGTCCAACGACATGCCCACCTTGGCAATGACAAAGGGCATCCGGGTGACCCGGTGCTTCACGTACGCTTCGTTGAGGGTTCCTGCATCGGATTCCAGCATGCCCACATCCACGACAATGCCCTTCTCGCGAAGGGCCGCGATGCCTTTGCCCGCCACCTTCACATCCGGGTCCGCCATGGCGACGACCACGCGCGCGGGGCCCTTCTCGATAAGCATGTCCGAGCATGGGGGAGTGCGCCCATGGTGGGAGCAAGGCTCCAGACTGACGTAGACCGTCGCGCCCGCGATGGCGCCATCGGCGGCGGCCACGGCATTCACTTCGGCATGGGCCTCGCCCACCCGTTCGTGGTAGCCCTCGCCGATGACCTGCCCGTCGCGCACGATCACGCATCCGACCATGGGGTTCGGGCTGGTGTGGCCCCGGCCCTTCGCGGCCAGGTCCAGCGCCCTACGCATATATGTTTCGTCGGCGCACATAACAAAAGCCCCAATTGGCTCCTTGCCAACGGGGCGTGTCTCGCACGGATCCGCACACGGTGCGAATACGTGTTTACCTTCTTTCATCCGGACTTTGCGGACCTTTCGGTCCGGACGGGCCCTTTTGGGCCCGCACCGTCGGCTCTGGAGTTTCACCAGATCTGCGCCGAAGCGCTCGCGGGCTATGACCGCCGGTCGGGAATCTCACCCTGCCCCGAAGGCAAACTGTGTAACGTCAAACTCTTGAGTATTATAACGTCGTAAACGCAGTGGTGTCAAACGGGGGGAGAGGCTGTCGGCGGTCGGCTTTCAGCGGTCAGCCCGTCTGTCCCATCGGTCTGATCGGTCCGATCCGACTGATCCGACCCATAAGACGCGCTCATTTCGCTTGACAGCTAACAGTTAGTCGTCTTACAATTAGGTCGAGGGTGGCTTTCCACCCTCCTGTGGCGTACACTTGGACACGGCTCGGGTGTCTTCTTGCAGTGAAAAGGAGGTGGCCATGACCCGCTCGACTTTCCTGTGCGCTCTCGCGCTATCCCTGCTCCTCACCGCCGGCTCCGCCCACGCCTTCACGGCAGACGTCAATCTGTGGCCCATCATGGTCGTGGATGGTGACGAATCCGGATACGATGTGCGGTTCCTGGTGCCTTTCGGCCAGTTCAAGAACCAGGACGGCGAACATGTCGAGGCGCTTCGGCCCTTGTATATCAACCGTCGCAAGGAGGGAAGCTCGGAACGGTCGCTCGACCTCGTCTGGCCCATCGCGAACGTCGCCACCGACGGTGGCGGCGACTTGTCGTGGCGTGCGTTTCCTCTTTTCTACAACATGGACTCGGACGACGAACCGGACTTCGCCGTGTTTCCGCTGCTATGGACGTGGTGGCAGGGCGCAAGCAGCGACCCAAGTTGCGGCGTTGTGCTGGCTCCTGCGTGGGCGGAATGGGAGAAGGGGGAGCGGGACTGGTCGGGTGGTGTTATTCCAGTCTATGCCCAATGGCGGGATGGCAATGACCATGGCATCTGGCTCGTGCCCCTGCTATGGAGCAGAAGTCGATACAGCAGGACCATGGCGGCCTTCCCGCTATACCTGGACGTGCGCCGCGACGATTCGCGCGCCACATGGCTGGCGCCTGTATACTGGGGCCGACGCGGTGGGCGTACAAGGTCGCTTGTGGTGTTTCCCGTGTTCTGGCACGGACGCAACTCGACGGTGCTATTCCCCCTCTACTGGAACTTCGACCACGCATCGCTTCTAATGGTCCCGCCCATCTACGGGCATCAGCGTGGTGGCGACGAGAACTGGTTCTTCGTGCTCTTCCCAAGCTATCTCCAGACCAACGACGAAGACTACCGCACTCACCGCGTCCTCTGGCCATTGCTGACGTGGGGCGGCGACGGCAAGGACTCCAACGAATTCGGCCTCTGGCCCCTGTACGGCAGGAAGCATCAGGCCATCGCGGACGACGACATGAATTCCGACGGCGGCAAGCGTGCTTGGGCTCTGTTCCCTCTGTTCTGGACTGGCAACTGGACCAACAAACACGGCCACAAGGCAGACGATGGCGAATCCCGCTACTCCGATACGCAGCGTTACGTCAACCTCTTTCCTTTCCTCTGGGTCGGCAACAAGGAGAACTGGCGTGAGAAGGACGGTGAGCGGACTTGGGAGCGGGCCGGGAAGCACTTCAACGTGTTCCCCTTCCTGTGGTGCCGGTCGTCGGAGTTGCGCTACCTGAACCGCGAAGACCCCGAGCAGCGCATGGAGCGCGAACTGAACGTGTTTCCGCTGTTTTGGTCGGGCCGGTCCGAGACACGGGTCCTCGACGAATCGGGTGAGCCGACCGACCAGACCAGACAGGATTTCTATCATTGGTTGCTGCCGCTCTACACCTACAACGCCGACGAGAACAGCAAGATCTTCACCGCGGCATGGCCGTTGTGGCGTTCCGCCGACCAAGAGGACATGGACCAGTATTCCGTGTTGTGGCGGTTGATGGATGCGCGCTTCTACCCCGACGGCGACCACCGCATCAGCGTGCTCTGGCGCGGATTCCGCCACGAGACCGACGGCGATTCCCTCAAAGTCGACATGTTCCCATTCCTGACCTACCGGCGTCCCGAACCCGGCACGACCCAGTTCCAGTTCCTTGAAGGCCTTTTCGCCACCGGCAAAGAAGACGGGCGACGGTTCCTGCGCCTCTTCTGGCTGCCCAAAGTGCGGCTGTAGCGCACCATTCAAATGGGCACAGTGGAGCTGTTGAAGAAGTCATATGCCCGCGAAAACAGAAGCGACAAACGGGGACCGCCAAGTTCTTACGTCCCATTATTGCGCTTCCTAGGGCAACAATGGGTGGCTGTCCCCAGGTTATCGCGG
>JAAEQP010000394.1 GCA_024231375.1 bacterium
CACACTTCCCGCGAATGGTCGTTCAGGTCGTAGACGATCACTTCGTCACCATCCGACTGGCAGGGGTAGACGCCGTACACCGCTTGCGGTTGCAGCCAACCATGCTTGTCGGCACGCTGAATCCATTCCTCGAACAGTCGCGTGAGCTTCTCGGGCGTTTCACCGGCCTTTGTCCGTCCAGCCGTTCCGCCGAACTTCCAATTCAGAGCGAACAGGGTTCGCGTGTCGAGGTAGGGGGCGAACTCGCGCAATGAATAGGACTCGGTCTCGGCCGCGAACCAGGGCGTCACGTAGTATTCGTGGTGGTCGTGATGCACTTCGCGGCGAGGAAGTTCGACCAGTAGCCGCTCCTCTTCCGAATGCCGTTTCTCCGCGCGCTTGAGGTTGGTGAGCAGTTTGGTCCGATTGGTCTCCAGGATTTCCCCCCGGTCGGACGTAGTGACCCAGTTGTTCATGATGTTGACGCCGTCCATGGCCGTCGCGCAGTAGAATACATTGTCGCGGATGCGGTCCGGATCGTCCTGACCCGCCATGGCGACGTAGGCCGCGTGCCGAGCATTCACCGGCGCCCCGCCGATGAGAACCGGGACGTCCGCCAAGCCCTGCTCCTCCATCATGCGCGCCACGGCGATCATGTGGTTGGATGTCTGCACCAACAGGGCCGACATGCCGATGGCGTCCGCGCCGTGCTCTTTGGCGGCGTCGATATAGGCTTGCAGTGGCGTCATGACACCGAGGTCGATGACGCGGTACCCGTAGTTCTCGAACAAGGTCTTGGCAAGATCCTTGCCGATGGAATGAACGTCCTGGTGTACCGTGCCCACCACGATTGTGCCTTTGTATTCGACTTCGGCATGGACATCGCCGCCGGTCTGGTTGCGCATGTAGGCTTCCAGGAATCCCATCACCTGCTTCATCACGTCCGCACTCTTCAGCAGATGCGGCAGCGACACCTCGCCGCGCGCGAACCCCTCGCCCAACCGGTTCATGGCCTGCATGAGATGCCGATTGACGAAATCCAGCGGTTCGTGAATCGCCACAACGTCGCGGGCTTGAAGCGCGATCGTGTCCGCGTACTGGTAGGTGTGCCCTTCGAGTTCGAATTCACCGGCCTCTCGCTGCTTGAACCCGTCCACGATCTTCTGACAGATGGCTTCCTCTAGGCCAAGATCGTCGTAGGATGAGCGACGCGCAACCGCCTGACCGGTCTTCTCCTCGGCGATGATCTCCAGCTCTTCGTAGGCTTCCATATCCCGCTCAAGCACGACCCGCAGCCCGAGCTCGTAGTCCTTCGGGTCGAGATTGTCCACGGACACAAAATGATGCGGGTTGATGATGGCCGCATCCAGTCCCTTCTTGCGCGCTTCGTCGAGCCAGACCGAGGTCAACACCTTACGCATGTAGGGTTTCTTGGCCAGACCGTTTGTCAGGTTGCCGATTCCGCAAATGGTGCGAAGGTCCGGGTGAATCGACTTGATGAGCGGAATCGCCTCAATGGATTCAACCGCGAAATTCATCCCCTCCTCGGATTCGGACCCGATGGGGAAGATATTCATGTCGATGAAGATGCGTTCCGGCCCAACACCCAAGCCGCCGGCCCGTTCGACGATCTGGCGGGCCAGTTCAGCTTTGCCCTCGCGGGTCGCGGCCGGCCCTTCGTCGCCCGCGGCCAACCCGACATAGGCCGGGTGATGCCAGTCGCATGCCTCTATTACCTCGTCGACTTTGGGTTTGTCTGGCGCGACCTCTTCCATGGACATGGAGTTGATCAGCGGCCGTCCGGGATACACCTTCACGGCTTCCGCCAGCGCCTCCACCGAGAAGGAGTCGAGACTCATCGCCCCCGCGAAGTTGGTGGTTTGCGAATGGACCACCGCCCTGAGCGTCTCGTTCGTATCCACCACGTTCGAGTCCATGCACACATCGAGGATGGTGAGGCCCAGGCCTTCAACCTGTTCGTTGACCACGTCTTCCAGGGCTTCGCGGTCGATGGTGCTCGCGCCACCCTCAACGGCTCTCCGCACTTTCTTCGATCCACGGACGTTCAGACGTTCGCCGACCATGATGAGGTTCTCGGAACTGTCCAGCGGCACCGCCTCTTGCGGACCGGAGAGGAACGTGACTCGAAGCGGCGACCGCTTCTTGGGCTCGATGCCTCGGACCGCTTCAGCCGTTGCGGCAATGTGCTCAGGCGTTGTGCCGCAGCAGCCACCGACGATGTTGACGCCGTATTCAACCACGTAGTCGCGAAGGAGTCCCGCGAACTTGTCTGGCGCGAACCGGTAGACTGTTTGCCCGTCTTCGGATACGGGCAGCCCCGCGTTGGGAACGACCGATATGGGCAGTGGGCTGTAGCGGGCCATCTTCTCGATGGTCTTGGCCATAAGGTCAGGGCCGATGCTGCAGTTGATTCCGAACGTATCAACGCCGATGCCGTCGACCGTCACTTGAGCGGCGTGGATGTCGGTGTTGAAGATCTGCATCTTCGAGAACGCGTCGACCGTGACCTGCACCATGATGGGCACCCGGCGCTTGGCATCGGCCATGGCGCATTGCGCCCCGAAGACGCCCGCCTTGGTCTCGAGAATGTCCTGCTGCGTTTCGAACAGTACTGCGTCGACGCCGCCCGCGATCAACCCCGCCACCTGGCACCGGAAGTTCTCCGCGATGGCGCCAAAGGTGGACACCTTCAGATCGGCGTCGGTGCTGCTGAGCACACGGTTGGAGGGGCCCACCGACCCGACCACGAACAGCGGCCGTCCGTCGTAACCCGCGTCTTTGCGATGGGCTTCGCGGGCGTCGCAGGCGATTTCAGCGCCCCGCTTGCTCAGGTAGTGAGCGAGCTTCTCATGGGTAGCCGTTCGCGGGTCGATGCCGTACGGCAGCGGTGCGAACTGAGTCACGTCCAGTTCACTGAAATCGTATTCACCCAACCTGAAGGGCGTGGCCCCGAACGTGTTTGTTTCTAAGGCGTTGGCGCCGGCCCGGTAGTAGGTGAGGTGGATGTCGCGAAGCGCGTCCGGCTGCGCGAAGACGAGCAAGTCGGTGAGCATTTCGTACTGTTCGCCGCCCAGATCGAGCCCCGGCAGGTTCTGAACCTGGGTGCCCATGGCGCCGTCGAGCACGATTACCTGGTTCTGTAGGGCGTCCGTGAACGTCATTCCAAATCCCTGCAATTCAACGCTGTCGAGCAAGAAGGGAGTCTATCATAGGCGCAACACGCAGGGAAAGGCGTGGCGCGCCTGCACGGTCTATGTACAGCCATGCGTCTATGCGCATGTATGGACGGCACACCGGGCGTTCCGTATAATGGCCAAGAACGGTTCCGGTCCAGCGCCGATGTCGGGCGGCGTAGGGCGGTGTCGGTCGAAGGGACCTGACAACACAGGAGACGATACCCATGGGTCAGCATACGCGACGAAACTTCCTCAAAGGCGCCGCCGTGGCAGGCGGAGCCGTGGCATTGGGCGGAGCGGCCGCGGAAGCGCAGGCGGCGGGCAGCCCCATGGCAATCGCTCGGTGGCAGGGCGATCCTGTTGCCGAAGACAAGGTGAACGCGATGGCGGCCCGCCTGACGAAAGAGGCCGTCGACGCCCTGGGCGGTATGGCCCGGTTCGTGAAACAGGGCGACGTGGTATGCGTGAAGCCCAACATGTCGTGGGACCGGACACCCGAGCAGGCAGCCAATACCAACCCGGCGGTGGTGGCAACGATCATCACCATGTGCCTCGAGGCCGGCGCCAAAGGTGTCAAGGTCGGCGACAACACTTGCCACAATGAGAAGAAGGCCTACGGCAGCAGCGGCATTGCCGACGCGGCGCGCGACGCAGGCGCCGATGTGTTCTATGTGGATAAGGGCCGGTTCCGGCAGGTCCAGGTGGGCGGCAAGCTGCTGGACACCATGGGCGTGTATCCCGAGATGGTGGACTGCGATCTCGTGATCAACGCGCCCGTCTGCAAGCACCACAAGTCGACGCGGGTCACACTCGCCATGAAGAACCTCATGGGCGTGGTCGACGACCGGCGCAGATTCCATCAGGACTTGTCGACTTCCATCACGGACATCACCCGTTTCCTGAAGCCGAGGATCTCCGTCCTGGACGCCACCCGCATCCTCACGGGGCAAGGGCCGACGGGTGGCGACATGGCCGACGTCAAACGCATGGACACGGTTGCCGCGAGCACCGATATCGTGGCCCTTGACGCGTTCGGCTGCACCTTGCTCGGGCACAAACCGGAAGAGATTGGCACAGTGGTGGCGGGGCACAAGGCCGGCCTTGGCGAAATCGACTACCAGAAGCTGGCCAAGGAGATCGCCGTCTCGTGAGAATGCCCCGGCCCCGTTCGTGGGTGCAATGGATTCGGCGCGGGGTACAGGCCCTCTTTCTGGTCCTGTTCCTCGCTCTTCTCTTGGCGGCGCGTGTCGGTGAATCGCCGGACGCCAGCCCGCTGCTCCAGTCTTTCTTCTATTTCGACCCACTCATTCTGTTGGCCACGCTCTTCGCGGCCCACGCGGTCCCGGCCGCCCTCCTGCTCTCCCTTGTCACTATAGCGCTCACCCTTCTGTTTGGGCGGGCCTTCTGCGGATGGGTGTGCCCGCTGGGCACGGTGCATGCCATGGCCAGTTGGTTTCGGCGCCGGCCCACCGGACGCGACGTGCCCCGGCAGCGCCGGTCGCCTTGGCAGAAAGCCAAGTACTACCTGCTCGTCATGTTGCTCGTGATGGCCGCATGCGGTGTCCATTGGATCGGCGTGTTCGACCCGCTGTCGCTCCTGTACCGGACCGTTACGACCTCGCTGGTGGGACCGGTCCACTATGCCGCCGAGGCCGGTCCCAACGCGGTGTACAACGCCGACCCGACCATCGGACCGTTCCACCTCAAGAGCCTGACGGAGCCGGTCTACGAACTCGGCCGCGATGTCGTCTTTGCCACGACCCGGCACGCGTACAAGGGCAGCACGCTCATCTTCGCGCTGTTTGTGCTGATTGTGGCGCTCAATCTGTACCGACCCCGTTTCTGGTGCCGGTACGTGTGCCCCCTGGGCGGGTTGCTGGGACTGCTCTCCAAGCGCCCGTTGCTGCGGCTGCGCAAGGCCGAAGGCGCGTGCAACGACTGCGGCCGATGCAACGGCGTGTGCCCGGCTGCGGCACAACCCGACCTGACGGGATCGTCCGGCGAACCCGGCGAATGGCTCCCCAGCGAGTGCTACCTGTGTTGGAACTGCGTGGCCGCCTGCAATTTCAAAGGCCTGTCCTTCAAGGCCGAGACGCCGTTGACGGCCATGAACGCCGGTTCGGTGGACCTGTCGCGGCGCGCCACGCTTGCCGCCGGCGTCGGTGGAGTGGCCGGCCTTGTGGGGTTCCGATCGAGCCCCCAAGCCCAAATGCACCGGTACAACAAGGCCCTCATCCGCCCGCCGGGCGCGCGCGCCGAACACGAGTTCCTCGAACGCTGCATCCAGTGCGGCCTGTGTATGAAGGTGTGCCCTATGAACGGATTGCAGCCAGCCACCTTCGAGGCGGGCCTCGAGGGCGTCTGGACGCCAGTGCTCGTGCCCAAGATTGGCTACTGCGAGTACAACTGCAACCTCTGCGGCCAGGTGTGCCCGACGGGCGCCATCGAGGAACTGCCCATCAAGGGACGTCAGGAACGAACGATCGGGCTGGCTTTTTTTGACACAACCCGCTGTCTTCCTTACGCTTACAACCGAAACTGTATCATTTGCGAGGAGCATTGCCCGGTTTCGCCGAAGGCCATCTACGTGGTCGAGCGGGAACTCACTGGACGGGATGGGGTTACACGGGTATTGAAGCAACCGCGGGTCGATCCCGACCTATGTGTCGGCTGCGGCATCTGTGAGTGGTCATGCGTGTTCCGCGACCAGGCCGCCATCCGCGTGACCAGTGCCAACGAATCCCGGCACGAGAAGAACCGGCCCTTCCTGGGGGACTCCGATGGTGGCGGCGACCCGTACGGGGATAGCAGCGGTTCGGACGACCCGTACGGCAGTGGCGACCCTTACTCGTAATTTGGCGGGTGCCGCGGTGCAACGGCACTCTCCAGTTCATCCTGTTGCTAGAATGGTTTCACACAGCTAGAAGGAGCCACGTCTGATGCGTACCGTCTCGACCTTTGCTCTCATCCTCGTGTCCAGTGTGATAGCCTCATTGCCTGCATCTGCCCTCGACCGTCCCGCTGACCCCGTCGTCATGATCGGCGCGGATGTTCCCTCGCTGGACGGCATCGCCACGGGCGATCTCGTGGCCTTCAGATACACGGGCAGTTGGGTGCAGATCCCTGTCCAGGTGGATGAACGGGCCACGCTGAACTCGGAGGACGCGTACAATGGCAGCTACTCAGGCTTGACCAAGCTGGACTACACCGATTCGGGCACGTTCGTGGGACCCGACCCCGACCCGTTGCTCGACAGTGACGACGAGATCGTGTTCATGGTCAAGGATGCGGGCAATCAGGCCACGACGTTCTCGGAACCGGCAGGCGTGGTGGCGGACTCGGGAATCGAGGTCGAGGTCGCGGACCCTTTGGGTGGCGATCCGGGTTACGTGTACCTCTTCGAGCGGAGTGGTTCGCTCGATCCCGACGCGGGACAGCAGTACGTCTCCTATACATTCGATCTGCTGTCGGGCGACTACATGACGACCTACGACCTCGCCGACGGCCCGAATCCGGAAGACTCCACCATCACCACCGCGTACTACGAGCGGCATTTCTCCGACCGCTGGGTGTACGACGAGTTGCGGATTCTTGCGGGTTCGGCGACAGGGGTGGATATCCTGGATCGGCACAAAAACATGTTCGGGCCGGGCAGTTGCGGGCGCACGGAGGACACATTCGTTGACGCGGAAGGCGCGTTCATCATCAACAAGAGTGGACCGGTGCGGGCGATTCGGTCCTATTTTGGCGCCAATAGCGGACCCCGCACGCAGCGGCAGCACGTCTACTACGAGCGGCGCGAAGACACGACGACGTTTCTGCGCGTCCACAGCATTCCCGGCGTGATGGACTTCTACGACTACGCCCCCGCCGCCTCGGGCATGACGTATTTCAACAACAACAATCTCACGGGCGTGACCATTGATGGGGTGCCGGACACGGTGACACAGGGCGTACTCACATGGGAACTCGTGCGTGGCGCTCAGGGGTCTCTGGCCATGACCGCCGACTGGACCACCGACATTGCGGGGCTGACCACCACGTCTTACTACTATGATGACGCCGCGCCGTCCGTCACCCAATGTACCGGCGACGCCTTCTCGTACGGTTCCAGCGGCATGTGGGTGAATACGGAAATCGACAACACCGACCCTGCCAGCACGCCGTACTACATCTTTGAAGGTCTCCGGACCACCTACTATGAAGCGCCCGGCCTGAGCACGTCCGAGGCCGCTCTGCGGCGAAGCTTCATCGACAACCCCCTTGAACTCACGATGGTCCTGTGGGATTCCACGGTCGATTCCGACGGAGATGGTGAGCCGGACGTGACGGATGCCTTCCCGGCCAACGCGGACGAGACGCAGGACACCGATGGCGACGGATTGGGTGACAATTTCGAGCAGACCATCATCGACTACGACGGTGGCGACGGATTTGCATCCTTTGCGGATGTGACACCCGGAGATGACTTCGACAACGACGGCGTGAGCAACATCACCGAATTCACCTACCGGACCGACCCGACCGACGGCACGACTCAGTTGCCCGTGGCGGGCGCCGTCGCCCTGGCAGCACTGGTACTCGTGCTGGGCGGGATCGTCGTCGCACGGAGAACCCAAGCCGGGCAAGCCTGCTGAGGCGCGTTCGAGGGACGTCCGCTACTCGAACTTCAGGGTCCAGGCTACGGACCCCGAAGTTGGCGCCGATAGGGTGACGCGCACCAGACCGGGCCCGTCGTCCCCCACTCCACACTCAGCGCTGTCCGCATTGGCTTCGGCCAACGCGTATTCCTTCGGTACGTGGAACGTCAGCGTGTCCGGGAACCCGCCGACGACCGCACTGCGGCCCGACAGGGTCTTGGCGCCGTCGTCCCACGTCAGGGCCTCCAGGCTCACGCCGCCTTGGGTGATATGGCGGTCCGTGGAAAGGAATTGCGGTCGGTCGAGGTCTGGGTGCAGCGCTAGGAGCACATTGCCGTGACCCGGCACGTCGCGCGAGATTTCGTCGGAGCACGCTGAGACGGTCCCACCCCAGAAATCGTAGGCCAGGTACTCGCCTCCAGGCAGGCCCAGGTCGGCCATAGATACCGATACTTGGCGTGATTCTTCAGCGAAGTTGAACAGCGACACGACATCCCACGATCCGAAATCGCGCCGAATCTTGAGGTTCCACACGGGAACCATGTCGAAAATGGGGTACAAGTCCATGGGGTACACATCGCACACGGGCAGAGTCTGCTGGAGCAGTCGCATCTGGTCCGGCGACAGGGTCGCCAGCTTGTCACCCGCGAACATCATCTGACCGGGCAATGCCACCACGGTGGTCGCCAGACGCGCCGTCTCTGGAGCCGCTTCGCCCACGAGCAAGGTGTCGGGGTCGCACCACCAGACGATGTTGTTCACGAAGATCTGGTTGAGCGTGATGCGGGCCTGGTCGGAGTAGTTGTGCCAGTCCGGCGCCTTTCGCCAGGAGACAATGTCCGTTCCGGTGCGGCCTGCGTCGGCATACCCAATCTCGGGACCCGTGAAGTGCCCCTGGCACGTTAGCCAGATCCGGTCGTCGCCGATTCCACGGCGCAAGGCCTTCACGCATTGCTCGAAGGGCGCTTCGCACGCCGGGTCCTTGAATGCGGCCTGCACGTCAGGCATTTCGTAGCAATGGGCCGAGTAGCCGCGGTTTGCGCCCGACATGCCATCAATCTTGAAGTACTCATAGCCCCATTCTTGCGACATGACGCGATGGGTCTCTCCCATGTGGGCGCGCACAGCCTCTTGCGAGGGGTCCAGGATGTACTTGCCGGACCAGTTCGACATGGGCGTTCCGTCGGGCTCGTGGAGGAACCAGTCTTTGTGGGTTTCGTAGAACTCACGGTTGCCCGTGCCAAAGGGAACCGTCCAGATGCCGGGTCGGAAGCCCAGCTTGCGAATCTCGTCCGCCAGCCACTTCATCCCGTGGGGGAACTGTTCGGCGAATGGTTTGAGATTGAGGTTTGAGAAGTCGCGCACGGGCAACTGAGGCGAGTTGTCCTGCCAGGACTCGATGTGCCAGATCTCCATCCCAAAGGGCTTGAGATGCTCCGCCGCGATGCGCGCCTCGGCCAGGTTCTCCTCCTCGCCGGCTGTGTCAAAATAGGTGTTCCACGACATCCATCCCGTGGGCGGTTTGGGGCACCGGCCCTTGTTGCGGGGCGCGTAGCGCGGCACATAGCGGTCGCGGCAGTAGTGCTGTTTCAGGTCCACCACCGCCGTGGCCGCACCGGGACTCGTGATACGCGCGGCCCACTGCACTTTGAACGCGTCGTGAGCGGTCTTGATGGAAAGGTTCTCGGCCTCGAAACAGAGCGCCCGGTCGGACTCTGCGTCAAAGATGGAGTCGTTCAACCCACTGTCGGCGGGTCCTGAAGCCAATTGGAGGACGCCTTGGGGCCGCGTGGAGGGCTGGGTGCGGCAGGCGAAACTGGCGTCGCCGAGTGCCGCCTCGCCGTCAAACACGAGATGACCGTCGTAGTTCTTGCGCGTACGATGGACCGGCGTGATCGCCAGCCGGTCGCCCGTGCCCGCGAACGTGACGTATCCGTTGATGTGATGGTCGGGCGTCTCGATGGCCAGACGAGTGCCGATTCCGTCGCGGGGCGGCACGACCTTCCAGGCGACGGTCCCCTTCTCCGGGTCAACAGCTTCAAAACGGAGTACGCCCGAGAGGCGAGTGCCCGTGGCGGTGTGGGTCAGCGTAAGAGTGCTCGTTTCGGGTTCAAAGGCGATGGCCCAGTCGGTCTGGGTCGTCATCTCCATGGCCGACATGGCGCAGCATCCGGTCACAAGGGCGAGAATAGACATGCGATCCCCCTCTTTGGATTGGTCCGGTGCCGATTGTCCCGATCGGGGTCATCCACGTCAAGGAGTCGGGGAAGCGCAAGGGATCGAAGAGGCTGACGACGCGCGTCAGATTCGGATTCTCAACCAGGCAAGGTGAGTTACCCTCTGATGGGCTGCTATTATCGAGCAGGGGCCGGTGTCAGAGGACCCGGTTGGTTGCACGGGAGAGAAATCGCAAACGCGCAATGGAGTTGTTACGACTTGCCAAAGCAGATTGACTTGGAAGGGACGTGCGAATCCGGTGCGAAGTGGAACCGATTCGCACCATGGGTGTTCGCTGGCCTCGCGGGGCTGACGGCACTCGTGTTCTACATCCTCGGAGCCTGGGTCCACCCGCTGTTGTACGTGGGAGTCGTGGGGACCGCCCCACTAGCCCTTGCGTGCCATCGTTGCCGCGTCAAGATTCTAGAGGAACGACTGCGGGAAAGGCTGCGTGCGTCCTGGGCAAGGGTGGATGACCGGGGTCGCAACTTCGATGGTCTGGCCCGTTCTTACCGCAATCTCGCGCGGGATGGGGTGGCGGCGTGTGCGATCGATGACGATACCTGGGCCGACCTCAACATGGACCTCGTTTTCGCGAAGCTTGACAGGACGTTCACGCTACCCGGTGAAACGATGCTCTACAAGACGCTCCGATGCCCCGAGGACCACGAAAGCCTCTTGAGAGAACGAAACCGGCTGGTTTCCCTCTTCCAGACCGATGCCGTTTTGCGGGAGTCCGTGCAACTGGAGTTACTCCGCCTCGGTCGCGAGCGGCACGCGGATGTGACGACTCTGCTCTGGGGCAGACGCCCGGTCAAGCCTTGGTTCCGCGCGTGGTTCCTCCCATTGGCTCTGTTGCCGGTGGTGGCAGCGTGTACCATTCCCCTCTGGGGTCTTGGCAGTGTGCTCTTCGGCGTTCTGCCAGCGTGCATTGCCAACCTCCTGATCACCCGCTGGTTGGTCCGCGCTCAGGTCTATTCGCAGATCCATGCCCTTCGGTACCTTGGCGCAATGATCGGACAGGCGCAGACGCTCGGCGCGCTCAAACATCCCGATCTCGAGGACATCACGACCGAACTACGTAACCTGGCCGCAAAGGTGCGCCACATCAGGCGTCCGACCCTTCTGCTGCGTCCCGAGCGGGGGTTCTCCGCCGAACTCTTCGAGGTTCTGATCGACTACCTCAATGCCGCGTTTCTGGTCGAGGCCAGGGCGTTCTATGGCGTCTTGGACGAGTTGGAGAGACACACCGATGAACTCCGGCAACTCCACCTGGCCCTTGGCACTCTTGACGCCTGTCAATCCGTGGCATCGTTCCGTGAGGAATTGCCTTGCTACACCGAACCCGAGTTCGTGACTGGTGACGGGATGGTTCTGGAGTTGATGGACGGCCGACACCCGCTTCTCTCCAAGCCCGTCGCCAATTCCCTGACGCCTGGGTCCCGGGGGGTCTTCGTCAGCGGCTCGAATATGTCCGGCAAGTCGACGTTCCTGCGAACAGTGGCCCTTAACGCCATCCTCGCGCAGACGATCTACACATGCTACGCGTCTTCGTATCGTGCATGCTTCTTCAGGGTATTGTCGTCCATCAATCATGCCGACGAGCTTGACGAGGGCAAGAGCTACTACCTTGTCGAGGCGGAGCGCCTCCTCAAAATCATCCAAGCGGTGGAAGGCGATGCCCCCTGTCTGTGCGTGGTAGACGAACTCCTGAGGGGAACGAACTCCCCGGAGCGCACGAGCGCCTCAGCCGCCATTCTAAGACACTTGTGTCAGCGTCCCGCGTTCGTGCTTGTCGCATCGCACGACATCGAACTCGCTCACACGGTTGCGGGGAGCGTGGAGCACTATCACTTCGAGGATAGATTGGAGGGCGGGCAGCTCCACTTCGACTACCGTCTCAAGCGGGGCCCTGGCACCACCCGAAACGCCATCAAGCTGTTGCAGACCCTTGGGTACCCGGACAGCCTCGTGGACGACGCCCGCGACCGCTTCAAGGGCCTGACGCAACACGACTGATGCGTGCTTCGACCGACGGGGATTCAGGACCGCGGATTGCGGATCCCCGCCTCCAAACAGCAGAGGGCCGCACCTTGTCTACGGCGAAACGCCGGGGAATATGGGCGGAGTACTCGCATCTGGTCGAACTCTTGGGTACCGGGGATGAGGGGACTAGAGAACGGTCCTACAGTCCGCCGCCCGCGACACGTTCGGGCTGGAAACCGCCTTGAGACGGGGGAGAGTCCATCAGGCCGAACATCATCTCGGCCTCGGCGGCGATCTGACCGTCGATCTTGGCCACGGCACGGACCCGGCAGGCGTTCCGGCGGAGCTGAAGCATCTCGGCTTCGACGGTCAACTGGTCGCCGGGAACGACGGTACGGCGGAACTTGGCGCGGTCAATGCCCAGGAAGAAGGCGATCTTGCGCGGTTCGGCGCCGTCCTCACCAAAAATCAGCACGGAACTAACCTGGGCCATTACCTCGACAATCAATACACCCGGCATGACCGGCATATTGGGCCAGTGACCTTGGAAGAAAGGCTCGTTGACGGTGACGTTCTTGATGCCCACCACGTGCTCGAAGGGCGTGAACGACAGGATGCGGTCGACCAAGAGGAACGGGAACCGGTGCGGCAGCACCTTCATGATCATGTTCACGTCGAGGGCCGGTTCGCGGGGTGTCGGCGTAAGCGCTGAGCGATGGGCCGATTTGCCGTGTCCGTTGAGCAGGCGCCGCTTGATCTGCTTCGAAAAGTTGACGTGCATGGCGTGGCCGGACTTCACGGCGATGACATGACCCTTCACCGGACGGCCGAGAAGGAACAAGTCGCCAAGCAGGTCGAGGATCTTGTGGCGCACCGGTTCATCGGGGAACCGAAGTTGGTCGTTGAGAATGGCGTCGTCGCCGATGACGACGGCGTTCTCGAGGCTGCCGCCCTGAATGAGGTTCTGTTCCTGGAGCATCTTCACTTCGCGTAGGAAACAGAAGGTCCGGGCCGCCGCGATCTCTTTCTCGAACACCTCGGGCGTGATGGTATACGAGGCATACTGCGTGCCCACGGCCACGTGGTCGTAGGCGATGGTCATGGTCATGCGCAGTTCGTCGGACGGAATTACACTGAGGGTGACGTCGTCCTTCTTGTAGTAGACGGGGTCCTCAATCTTGATGAACTTCTTCTCGGCATCCTGCTCGACGATGCCGCCTTGCTTCAAGGTCTGCATGAAGGGCAGCGAACTGCCGTCGCCAACGGGCGTCTCATTGGCATCGACTTCGATGTCGAGGTTGTCGACGCCTAATCCCGCGATGGCCGCGAGCACGTGCTCGACGGTATGCACCTTCACGCCGTTGATGCCGATGGTAGTGCCGCGGGACACGTCGCATACGTGGTCGATGTCTGCCTTGACGGCGGGCTTGTTGGGAAGATCGACGCGATAGAACGTGACGCCCCTGTTGGGAGGGGCTGGCTTAAAAGTCAGCGTCGTCAGGTTGCCTGTGTGCAGGCCGATCCCTGAAAAGGACGCCTCCTTAGCTATCGTCTTCTGCTGTTCCATTCAGTTGACCTTCCAGTTGGGCGATTCGCTGCTCGAGGGTGCGCATCTGCCGGAGCGCGTCCGGCAACTGGCGCAGGGCTCCGTGCATTCGCTTGCTGCGGCCATACTCCACAGCGGGATAGCCAAAGACCTTCTGGCCCGGCCTGACCGACTTCGATACGCCGCTGTAGCCTCCGATGACCGCTCCGTCGCCCACCTCCAGGTGTCCTGCGATGCCGGCGCCGGCAGCTATGGTCACGCGATCGCCAATTATTGTACTTCCGGCTATTCCGGCATTTCCGCAAATAACCGTGTGTTTGCCAATCCGGGTATTGTGACCGATCTGAACAAGGTTGTCAATTTTCGTGCCCTCGCCCACCACGGTCTGACCAAAGGTGGCCCGGTCAATGGTGGTGTTGGCGCCTATTTCCACGTCATTGCCCAGGACAACCGTACCGACCTGGGGAATCTTCTCGTGTTTGCCGTCCAAGCTGGCGAACCCAAAGCCGTCACTGCCCAGCACAGCGCCCGCATGGATAATGCACCGATCTCCCACCACGGTCTGCTCGCGGAAGACCACGTTCGCATGTAGGACGCAGTCCGCGCCCACGACGCTTGAATGGGCAATCACGACACCGGCATAGAGGTGCGTGCGTGCGCCGACCTGGCACCCCTCCTCAATCGTCACGTAAGGCCCGACCGCTACGCCTTCCCCAAGCTCCACACTGGGGTGAATCGTGGCGGTGGGATGAATCCCCTCGGGGGGTCGCGCGTTGTCGGCCTGGATGCGTTTCAGGACCACGGCCACGGCCATGTACGGATCGTCAACCTGGATAAGCGCTTGATCGGCTCGCTCAATCTCCTGCCGCACCAAGATCGCTGACGCGTGGGTGCTGGAGAGGAAATTGACATAGCGGGTGTCCGCGAGGAACGTAAGGTCCCCCGAGGCCGCTTGCCGGATACCGTTAATACCCGTGATGGGAATGGCGCCGTTGCCTACAACGGTGCCCCCCACGAGGGCCGCTATCTCATTAACAGTGGTGTTCATACACTGCATAAGAACGTCTCATTATGCCGACGGGTCCGGACGGCGCTACTGCTTCGCGCCGTTCAGCCAATCGATGACTCGAGTCGTAATGTCGATGGTCTGACTGTAATACAGCACACCCGACTTGCTTTTCGGGTCACCCTCCAGAATAAGATGGCACTTTTCCTGATTGCCGATGGCCGTCACGGCTTCGGCGATTTCCTCACGGCTCTTGGCGATGAGCTTGGCGTGCTCGCGGTCGATTTCGGCCTGTGAGTCGCGGAACGCGCTCTGGTATTCGCGGTAGCTCGAGTTGAACTCTTCCTCAAGCTCTTCCTTGCGTTCCTCGGTGAGTTCGCCCTCTTTCTCCTCGTATTCTTTCTTCTTGTCCAGGACGGATTGGGAGAGATCGTCAATCTTCTTCTGCAGATCGTCGCGCTTCGTCTGAAGCACTTCCAGTGCCGCCTGGGCCTTGTCGTAGCCGTCAAACACCTTCTTCTGATCGACGACACGGATCTTGTAGGGCGTATCCGCGCCGGGGGCGCTTCCCGCGTCCTGCCCCGAGACGATACTCGGCCAGACAGCGGCCAGCACAACCGCACAGACAGCGAAACACACAAGTCGGACGAAACGCTTCGAATATTTCACGAAATAGTACCCCTCGCCCCGGCTGTAATGGTCATCCGGGCACCGGATGCGCCGCTCTACCCCGCACGGCAGGCACCACATTCCGGAAAATCTTCACTCTCCAACAGCCTCCAAACCTGACCCGGAGGCTAAACAATCTCGGGAGTATACCACCCCCTGGACAGGGGCGCAAGCCACACCTACCAGTTGAAACCGGTCTGGAGGTGGAGTCGGCCCGAGCCCTGATCGCCATCGGGATTGAGCGGGAACCCGTAGTCAACCCGGATGGGTCCCAGCCGCGGCACATCAACCCCGAATCCAAAACCCACGCTGTAGCGCATGTCGCCGATATCGAAGGCGCTGGGCTCTTCCCAGATGCCGCCGGCGTCGGAGAATGCGTATAACCTGAGCATATCGTTCAACTTATACTTCAGCTCGAGATTGTTGATGAGCTTCGCTTCACCGCCCACGCGGACGGATTCACCGAAGCGGATTCCAAAGATGTTGTACTGCGGCACCTGGGGCCCGATGTCACGTAAGTCATAGCCACGAACGCTGTTAGTGCCTCCCGCGAAGAAGCGGTCGGACAAGGGAACCACGGCGGTGTCGCCATACGGCAACGACACGCCTTCGCGGGTACGGAATGACAGTACCCACTTGTCCTCTTCGCCGAATGACTTGTACCAGACCGAATCGTGCTCCAGCTTGAGGAACTGGTTGTCTCCGATGAGACCCGCCACTTCCAGTTCGAGGTCGTGGGTGGATCCTCGGGTCGGATCCCGTCGGGAGTCGACCGTGGACCGGTTGATGCCCCACACGGAGCTGACCGTGGTCTCGTCGCCACGGTACGCCTCGTAGGCGCTGAACTGCTGCCAATCCGATTCCGTGAAGCTGACGTTGCGGTAGCGCAACATGGTCCGCACATTGACGTAGGGCGACAGCATCTTGCCCATGCGGACCTGGAAGCCCTGGGACTCTTCCGTGTAGTTGGTGCCGCCCTGGTAAGAGTAGCTCTCGTCGAATATGTCGAACCCGAGCGCGAGCGGACGTCCCGCGATTTCGGGGTCGGTGAAGCTGAGGAAGTACTGGGTGCGGCGCTGGCCCAGGTTCAGGCGCAGGCGCAGTTGCTGGCCGCCACCGCTGAAGGACGGCGGGTTCTTGATGTCGAAGTTCCGGAACCGGAGTTCAGTGTAGGCGTTGAAGGCCTCCTCCGTGCTGTATCCGAAACCGAAGTTCCAGAAGGAGGTCTTGCCTTCTTCCACGTCTACCAGAAGGTTCGAGAACTGGTCCTGGTCCAGGGCGTCCTCCAGGTTGAAGCGGACCGAGTCGAAGTATTCGGTGGCTTCTATCCGGCGCTGACTGGCTTCCAGCAGAGTGCCGTCGAACCGTTCGCCGGGGATCATCAGGATTTCGCGGCGAATCACGTCGTCGCGCGTGATCGAGTTGCCCGTCACCTTGATCTCGCGCAGGTACTTGAGGTTGCCCTCGTCGATCCGCTGCACGATGTGGGTCGTCTTGGTGTCCCGATCAAGGGTCACCTGCGGCGTCACGAGCGCATCCACGTAGCCGCTGTCCGAATGGCCCTTCTGAACGAACTCCGCGTCCTTGCGCACCTGGCTCTTGTTATGCACGTCGCCGGGCTGAATCTTCAGGAGCCGCTGGATTTCATCGTCGTCGAACACGAGATTGTCGGCAATCTCCAGCGCGCCGACCGTGTATTCCGGACCTTCGGCGAGGTGGATCGTCAGATTGAGACCCTTACCGCCCTTGCGGTAGTCGAAGTCGGTTCTCGGGATGTCGGCTTCGAGGCGGCCGTAGTCGCCATAGGTGTCGAGAATGGACTCCAGGTCCGCGTTGAACTTCTCTTCGTCGTACTTGCCGCCGAACAACCACCACGACCGATTGGTCGTCATGAGGCGATTCAGCCTGCGACGCGACAGGGCGTCGTTGCCCTCGAACCGGATTCTTTTGATCCGGGCCTTCTTCCCCTCGTCAATCTGATAGGTGATGCGCACGCGCGATGTGGCGGACTCCTCGACGACGATGCCGACCGCCGCGTTCGGGAATCCCTTGGACTGGTACAACTGCAAGATGGCGTCGCGTTCTTCGTCGTAGGCCTCGGCTACGAAGGAGTCGCCCTCGCGCCAGGTGAGCACCGCCCGGACATGGCGGTCGCGCAACTTGTCGTTGCCGATGATCTTGATCTCGTCGATGAGACGCTTCTCCTCGACGATGTAGGTGAGGACGATCTGGCCGTCCTCGGCGGCAGCGTCGGCCTTGATGAGGCTGAAGAAGCCTAGATCGTAGAGCCGGCGGATGTCGCGGGCAACCGCGCGGGGGTTGTAGCTCTCCCCGGGCTTCACCTCCAACTGCGAGCGGACCAACTGCTCGCTGTAGGTCTCAAGCCCGTCAAGGCGCACATCTTTGATGGTTTGCTCAGCTGGCTCCTGGCCTGTCGCGGACGTCGCGATCACCCCAAAGGCCAGAGCGATGACCCAGAATGTTCGGTTTGTCAAGTGGTCACACCTTCCGCCATGGGTACAACGGGTTCGAACGCTAGTTGTTTGCCCTCCGGGGAGGGACGAACCTCGACCGTTGTGCCCGGTTCAAAAGCCCCCTTCAACAGCAACTCCGAGAGAGGATCCTCGATGTACTGCTGCACAGCCCGCCGCAGGGGCCTCGCACCATACTGCTCGTCGCTGCCTTCGAGCACGATAAACTCTTTGGCGGCATCCGTTAGCAGCAGTTCGATGCCCTTCTCGTTCAGGCGTTCTATCACCTCTTCAACCTGAATGTCAACAATGTCCAAGATCTGCTGGTGGGTCAACCGGTGGAACACTACAAGCTCGTCGACCCGGTTCAGGAACTCCGGATTGAAGATCTTCTTCACTTCGTCCATCACCCGCGACTGCATTTCCTTGTACTCATTCTCGGCAGACTCGGGCTGGAAGCCCACGGTGGTGTGGCGCCCGATACGCCGGGCCCCCACGTTGCTGGTCATCACGATCACCGTGTTCCGAAAGTCTACCTTCCGTCCCGTCGAGTCGGTCATATGGCCGTCTTCGAGTACTTGCAGCAGCACGTTGAACACGTCCGGGTGGGCCTTCTCGATCTCGTCGAACAGCACCACCGAGTAGGGACGCCGCCGCACCTGCTCGGTGAGCTGGCCGCCCTCGTTGTATCCCACGTATCCGGGAGGCGCACCCGCCAGCCTCGACACCGCGAATTTCTCCATGTATTCCGACATGTCGATAGTAATCAAGGCGTCCTCGTTGCCGAACAGGAAGGTGGCCAGGCTCTTCGCGAGCAGGGTCTTCCCGACGCCCGTCGGCCCCAGTAGCATGAACGATCCCACTGGACGGCGCGTGTTCCGCAGTCCGGCGCGCGACCGCTGAATCGCGCGCGTCACCGCGTCGATGGCGTCGTCCTGACCGACGACCGTCGTGTGCAGTTCTTCGCGCATGTTCAGCAGGCGTTCGGTCTCCGACTCCTCAATCTTAGTCAGGGGAACCCCCGTCCACTTGGAGACGATGAAAGCAATGTCCTCTTCCGTGACAATCTGCTCGGCCGAGTCGCGCTTCATTTCCCAATCGCGCTTCTTGTCTTCCAACTCGGCGATGAGACCCCGTTCGCGGTCGCGTAGGCCAGCCGCCTTCTCATACTCCTGCAGCCGGATGGCCGATTCCTTCTCTTGGGTAACCTGATCGATCTGCGATTCAATGTCTTTCAGTTCGGGCGGCCGTGTGGTGATCTGAAGCCGGGCCCGGCTCCCTGCCTCGTCAATGACGTCCACCGCCTTGTCCGGCAGAAACCGGTCGGTGATGTACTGGTCGGCGAGCTTCGCCGCCGCAATGATTGCGGTGTCGCTGAACTTGATCCGGTGATGGGCCTCGTACTTGTCGCGCAGGCCATGGATGATCTCGATGGTCTCCTCCACGGACGGCGCGTCTACCAGAATCGTTTGGAACCGGCGGGCCAGGGCCGCGTCCTTCTCGATGTGCTTGCGGTACTCGTCCATGGTGGTGGCGCCGATGCACTGAAGTTCGCCGCGCGCCAAGGAAGGTTTCAACATATTGGCCGCGTCCACGGCGCCCTCCGCGGCGCCCGCGCCCACGATGGTGTGAAGCTCATCAATGAACAGGATCACGTTGTCAGCCCGGCGAATCTCTTTCATCACCGACTTCAAGCGTTCTTCGAACTGGCCGCGGTATTTCGTGCCGGCCACGACCCCCGCCAGGTCCAGCGTGAGCACACGGCGGCCAAGGAGAAGGTCCGGCACATCGCCGTTGACAACCGCCTGCGCCAGGCCCTCGACGATTGCCGTCTTGCCAACACCCGCCTCGCCGATGAGGACGGGATTGTTCTTGGTACGGCGGCTCAGCACCTGGATCACGCGTTCGATCTCGTCCTCCCGGCCGATGACGGGATCGAGCTTGTCTTCACGGGCGAGGACCGTGAGGTCTCTACCGAACGTATCGAGGGCAGGGGTTTGGGATTTCTTGCTGGTGCTGGCCTGCGGACCGCCGCCACCTTTGCCCTGGTCTCCCAGCAACCGGACCACCTCGGTCTGGATGCGTTCGAGATCGACCTTCATGTCCTGCAGCACCTTGGCCGCAATCCCCTCGCCTTCCTTGACGAGTCCCAGGAGGATGTGCTCCGTCCCGATGTAGCTGTGGCTGAATCGGCGCGCTTCCTCTACGGCCAGTTCGAGCACTTTCTTGGCGCGCGGCGTGAAGGCAATCTCTTCGCCGGACACCACGGCCGACCCACGATGGATCTGCTGCTCGATCTCCAGAGCTAGCGCGTCGACGTCGACGCCCAGATTCTCCAGGGCGCGGGCGGCAATCCCGTCCGGCTCGCGACACAACCCCAGAAGTATGTGCTCGGTGCGGACATACTCGCTGCCCAGGCGCGTCGCTTCTTCCCGCGCGGCGCTCACCACGTGCTTGGCACGTTCCGTAAATCTATCCCACATGATGGCTCCGTCCTATCGTTGTCCAAAGGTTGCTCCCCCGCACCGCAGCGTCGGAAGAGTCAGGCAGTTCATGTAATGGCAGGATCCCCGTAAAGGAGATCAACCGCCCTCACGAGAATCGGGCCCGAAACAGATCGGCCCGGTCCTTGCTCAACGCCAGCCCATCACAGGCTTCTCCGTGCCGCATCTGCAAGTGCGCCTGCTGCGAGGTGACCATAAGTTCGTTGAGTTGCTCGAGTGAATACCCTTGGAGCAGCCCCGTGGCCAACCCCAATCGGAGAGACGAAAGCAGCGCCACCGCTTCGTCCGACTCGAGCAGACGCGCCCGCCGGGCAATCCCCAGGGCTCGGCCTACCCGGTCTTCCAAGACACTGTAATCCTCGCCGCCGATGCTTTCGCGCGCCGCGCGTTCTTCGGCTACGATCTGCTCCGTGCTGTGCCGCAGGTGGAACGCAAGTTCCTCCTCGGACTGACCCAGCGTGGATCGGTTCGTCACGCGGTAGAAATCGCCCAGCGCAGGCGTGCCCTTGCCGGACATCCCTTCGAACAGGTGCCACGCTTCACGCAGTTGCGCCGTGAGCGCCGGTATCCGGTTGGTCAGGACCAGCCCCGGCACATGCACCTTGGCCGCGAACCGCAGCCCCGTGCCGACATGACTGAGGCTTGACGTCAGGAATCCAAGCTTGTCGTCGTAGGCGTAGTCCAGAACCGAGGCGAGAGTGTTGTCGACCTCGCTCAACCGGGTCCAAATCTCTTGGGGCTGCAAGCCCGAGGCGATGACCTGAACGGTGAGATGGTTGGCGCCGTTGGCCATAATGGAAAGGCTCTGATCGTCGCTTACATACACACCGCGCGCGCCCGTGGCCTTGCGCAATTCCTCATCGACAAGACCGCGTTCGTCGAGAAGCCCCACCTCGCTGGCGTCCATCTCGTTGAGTCGGCAGTATTGCCCCTTCTCGAGAAACGCCGCTTGCTTCAACACGTCGAGGACGCGTCCTTCGACGGCGACTTTCTCGTCTTCCGAACAGCGGCCCGGGAACGGGAAGTCCGCCAGGTTGCGATATAGCCGTCCCTGACAACTCACCACAACCTCGGCCTCGGGCCCGGAAGCGGCGAACCATGCCACAGGGTTCTCTAGCAGCGTTTCTAGCATCGCTCAGTTCTGTCCCACGGCCGTCGAGCCGAGTTCTGTCTCCAAGGCACTAATGGCGTCCCGGAGCTCAGCCGCTTGCTCGTAGTCTTCTGCCTTCAATGCGCTGCGAAGCAACGACCGCTTCGAACGGAGGTCCAAACGCATGTGTTCCCGCGGACCCTCCAAGTGGGGCGCCTTGCCTCGATGGGCTGGCGACGGATGCAGACTGCGCAACATCGATTCCAGCGGTCCACTGAAGGTGTCGTAACATGCGCCGCACCCGACTCGGCCGCTCTGCACCACGTCGCGCAAGGTGGACCCGCACGTCGGGCACTCGCTCTGCCCGAACTGCGGCTCCCGCTCCCAACGGGCAAACTTCGGCAGCCTGGCGTCGGGCGCACCCGTCATCTCGAACCCGCCCGCCGCGTCCCCTTGAAGGTCGCCGAGGCATGTTTCGCAGATGTCGCGTTGCACCGCTTTCCCGCGCACCACTTCGGTGTACTTCAGCGTTGCCACGCGCTTATGGCAGCGTTCACAAATCACAAGACTCTCCCATGTCGTCTCTACTACTTAGTATACCACTCCGCGAAGCCTCAATCTAACCGCCGCCGTTGCGGGAGTTACCCCGCTCCGGTCCATCGACGGGTCCTCTTCAGGGCAACACGGCATCGACGGAGGGTCTTCCCCAAGGGGCAGCATGGGCGCGGGGCGGGAGTGTCTTCATGGCTCTTCGCAGTATGCGCAGAAGGCTTCCCGTCCGGTCAGGAGGGATTGGGCGTTCCCTGTCGCGACGCGGGCGGACCTCCTTTGGACGTAAACTGCGCCAGAACACCGCCCACCATGAGAACCAGCCAGCATCCGACCAGCACGAACCGGTCGTTGCCGAGGGCGATGGGTTTGTCGAGGGCTTCGAAGAATCGTGGACCGTAGTAGAAGTAGGCGACCCCGCACACGATGAACCAGGCACCCAACGCGGCGGTGGCCAGTTTCATCACGGGCCGCTCCAGCGCCATGGCCAGCAACCCGCCCACCACACCCACTCCACCGATGATGACCAGAACCCCCAGGCCGCTGCGATCGCTCAGGAGGGCCTCGGCGATCAACATCGCTCCAAGAAGTCCCAGCACGAACACGCCCACGCGATACAGCATGAGCAACGCGATCCCGCCGGCGGTCCCGCCCACAGCCACGGCAATCGTCGTCACCAGCAAGTGGCCCTGTCCGAGCCAGGCGCCCAGTCCTCCCGCCACGATTCCAGCCACGAGGAAGCCTGTCAGGAAGATGACGACCTTGAGTGCCCGGTAGCCGAGAAAGCAATAGAGGGCCCCTGCCGCAATGGCCACGGCAACCGCCACGTTCATTGTGGATGGCGGGATCTGAGATATGTCGGGCAACTGTTCCATGGCGTGCGCTTGCTCCAAGCCGGGGCCGATTTTGCCGGGCCGCGCTTGCGTTGTCAACCGCGGGGCGGAGCCGTCCACGCATCTTGTCGCAGGGGTTGGAATCCGGGGCCGTTGTGGCCTACACTACAGAGGCCCATCCACTGGCGCGGGTGGGAGCGCCTAGAGAATCCGAACCCGGTGGCAGGCGTGCCGTCCGGGTTTGAAGTCTAAGGAAACAGGGAGGATCACGCTATGAAACTCGGGTTGTTATCGGTGATGTTCAGCGACAAGCCGCTGAAGGACGTGCTCGAACTCATCCGGCCGCTTGAGCTGGAATCCATCGAACTGGGCACTGGGAACTACCCCGGCGACGCGCACTGTCCCGTCGACGAACTGCTGGCGTCGAAGCCGAAGCGTGACGAGTTGCTGGCCATGGTCAAGGGCGAAGGTCTGATCATCAGCGCGCTGAGTTGCCACGGCAACTGCCTCCACCCGGACAAAGCTTTCGCGAAAACCAACATCGACGTCCAGACCAAGACCATCAGGCTGGCCGAGAAACTGGGCGTGAAGGTCGTCATCGACTTCTCGGGCTGCCCCGGGGCCGACGAGAAATCGACGAAGCCCAACTGGGTCACTTGCGCCTGGCCGCCGGACTACGGGGACATCCTCGAGTGGCAGTGGGCCAAGAAGGTCGTCCCCTACTGGAAGAAACAGGCCAAATTCGCCAAGAACCACGGCGTGAAGGTCGCCTTCGAGATGCACCCGGGATTCGTGGTGTACAACACCGAGACCATGCTCAAGCTCCGCAAGGAATGCGGCGCTAACCTCGGCGCGAACTTCGATCCGAGCCACCTGTTCTGGCAGGGCATTGAGCCCATCGAATCCGTCCGCGCCCTTGGCAAAGCCATCTTCCACGTCCACGCCAAGGACTCCAAGGTGTACACCGAGAACGCGCGCGTCAACGGCGTGCTCGACACCAAGAGCTACACCGACGAACTGAATCGTGCGTGGATCTTCCGGACCTGCGGATACGGCCACGACCTGTCGTGGTGGAACGAGTTCGTATCGACCCTGCGCATGGTGGGGTACGACTACGTGCTGAGCATCGAACACGAAGACAGCCTGATGTCGAACTGGGAAGGCCTCAGCAAGGCTGCGGGTTTCCTGAAGCAGGCCGTCATTTCCGAGAAGCCGACCGCCGCCACCTGGGCATAGGCTCTCAATCTGTCCCAAATGCAACGGGAGGCTGCCAGCCCAAC
>JAAEQP010000395.1 GCA_024231375.1 bacterium
CCGGCGTGGCGTTCAACTCAAATGGAGAGTGGGTCGTGTCTGGAAGTGCGGATGGCACGGCGCGGGTGTGGAATGCCCAGACCGGCGCCCAGGTCGCCCAGGTGCAGCACGGCGCGGGCGTCAACGATGTAACGTTCAGCCCGGATGGGTTGTGGGTCGCGTCGGCGAGCAGCGACGGCACGGCGCGGGTGTGGGAGGCGGAAAGCGGCGCGGAGATCGCCCAGGTGATGCACGGTGAAAGAGTGGAGGCTGTGGCGTTCACCCCGGATGGGCGGTGGGTCGTGTCGGCAAGCTGGGGTGAAAACAGCGGTGAGGTATGGGCGTGGGTGGCTACAAGCGGCGCAAACGTCTCCCGGATGCGGCACGATGGAGGCGTAAACGCCATAGCCATCCACCCGGGTGGACAGAGGGTCGCATCGGGGAGCGAGGATGGCACCGTGCGATTGTGGGACATCAGGAGTGGGAATGAGGTGGCGCGGGCGGGAGACGGTCAAGAACCTGGAGGCGAGGATGCGGAAATGGGTGGAAAGGTGAACACCGTGGCGTTCAGCCGGGACGGACGGTGGCTCGCAACAGGGAACAGCAACGGCATGGTGCAAGTATGGGACTTGCAGATCGAGGAAGAGACTCAAGTGCTGGAAGATGACGAACCGTTAGAAGATGACGAACCGCCGGAAGATGACGAACCGTTCGAAGATGACGAACTGCCGGAAGAGCGCGAACCGCCGGAAGAGCGCGAACCACCGGAAGAAATCGTCTATTTTGAAGAGGTCGTCTATTTGGAAGAGGTCGCCGTGATGGAACACACCGACAGGGTGAGTGCTGTAGCGTTCGACGCGGCCGGACATTGGCTCGTGTCGGCGAGTTGGGATGGCACGGCGCGAGTGTGGGAGGTTGAGCACGGCATCGAGATCGCCCGGGCGGTGCACGAGGGAAAGGTGATGGACGTAGCATTCAACCCGCACAAGCATTGGTTCGCGTCGGCGAGCGAGGACGGCGCAGCACAAGTGTGGGAGACGGAGGCC
>JAAEQP010000396.1 GCA_024231375.1 bacterium
CCGGAAACGTGTCCGCCGACTCCTGCACCCACGACCACATGCGATCGGTTTCCATGTCGCGGTCGAAGGTGACGCGGATTTCGGACAGCGCGGGATCCACGTCCGTGGCGCCGTTGGCCGGGACCGTTGACACGACGCTGGGCTTGAAGGCCGGTGCTTCTTCCTCTTCGTCTCTTACCATCGCCGCGTCCGACAGCTTCGCCCCCGGCAACCGATATCGGAAGTGGGTCGTGACCCCCCCGTCCACGGGAACTATCTCGTCGCGTCCGAACTCGGTGCGCCCGTTCACCACGCGCTGCACGAGTTCCTTAGGTTGGAGCAGGACGAGTTTCGCTCCTTCGGGTAGCCTATACCGCTCGATGCGGCGTGTGGGCACGTTGGCGCTGGGGTAGTGGGTAAGCTTGTACTCGAACGTGTCCGTCTCGCCTGGAACAGGCCGGACAAGACGGTACACCCGGACATCGGAACCGAGCAGCATCGGCTCGCCCGGCTGAACCGGTTCGTTCAACTTGAAGGCGTAGTAGATGTGCTCTCCCGTCCGATTGGAGGTGAATTCGACGTCCCGGTCCTGACCGTCGTACATCTTCGCCACCTTCACCATGGGCGAGTTGTGGTATCCGCCCTCGGCAACAGGCTCGTCGCCGGAATTGATGCGCTGCTGGATGCTCTTCCCCTCCAGCACACCGTCGGGCAATACATCGAAGAGTGCTATTTGGGTGTAGGGCATGGGCTTGACGACGATGGTCTCGATAGTCCACGAGAGTGCGCTTATCCGGTCGTCGCCGGACGGTTCATCCAAGATGCGAGTTGCCGATAGTGGCGCGGCGGCTGCCGCACCCATCTCGGACGATTCGTCAAAAGCGGCAGTCAGCCACACCTGGTACTTGCCGGGCGTCAACACACCGCCGGGTATGCCGAGGGTCTCGAGTTCGGCGGTCTTCACGTCCACCGGAAGGTCGATGGTGTGCTTCTTCTTGGCCTCGTCCTTGATCTCGAGCCGGACGAACTTGGTTTTCGCGGCCGTTGCCGGGGCGATGTCCCAGGTGAACCGAATGACGGCCTGCTCGTACACTTCGGTCTCGAAGCCCATGGTACCCAAGCGCCGGTCTTCGCGATCCAACTTGCCCAGGTAGAAGTCTCGCACGAGACGCGCGCCCCGCATCTCGGCGAAGGCAGCGCTGTTCCATTCGGCGTGCATCTGCCCGGCCGGATCGGTGAACCGGGTCTGGTCCGGGAACCAGTAGATCAAGCGCCGAAGCGTGTGGCAGGCCTGGACAGTCTCGCCGCGTTTTCGATGGCACAGTGCCAGGCGGTACAGAGCCTCTGCCACCTGGGGCCGCTCGTCGCCAGCGTCCGCCACGATAGCGCGGTAGACGTTCATGGCCGTGTCCAGGTCGCCGGCGGTCTCCTCGTTGTAGATGCCCTTCTCCAACTGCTCCGCGACCGTCTGGGCTCCCGCGTTCACCGCCACCGCCAGCAACACAACCCCCGTCATCAACACGCGATAGCTAGGCCTCATGCTCCCGTCCTCCCTGGTGCCATGATACTTCATGCCGTTCCTCACTGCACCCAGCCTACAGGTGGGTTGTTACCGATTTGTCACCGTTCCCTGTCGGGTTTGTCCGTTTCAAGTGGCGCGACGCCGGATTCGCGGGATTAGGGTATGCATCAAGGGTGTTCAGGCAATGGTGAGACGGCCTGCCGCCCCATCCTCCTGTTGGCCGGGTAGTTAGCGGCCCAAAC
>JAAEQP010000397.1 GCA_024231375.1 bacterium
ACAGCGCCGCCGCCGGGACGTTGGCCCAACTGTCGTCCGCATCCGCGCGGTGCTGGATGACCAAATCCAGCGTGGGGGTAGTGCCGAAGCCTGCCTCACTATCCAACAGCACCACCAGGTTGTCGGCCAGGTCGCCGATGTCCACCAGGCTGCCCGCCGCCACCGTCTCGTCGCGCGCGTCGACCGCGTACAGCGCGTTGACTTCTACCAATCCTGCTATCCGGTCCATGTGTAGAACCTCGCTCTCACTCTTATTGATGTTGTCAGCAGGCGGGCACTAAGTCCCGCCTGTGGTTACGATTTGCCGCCGTATCTGTCCACCGTGGACAGATACGGGCGCTATGTAGCTAGCGCGCTAGCCCAGCACGCCGGTGTGGATGTGGAAGGCTTCGGGATAACCGACCACCGTGTCGACGTAGGCCACGGCCATCACGAAGGTCGCGTTGTTCTTGATGTCCACGTGCTCGGACACCACCAGCTCGACGTCCATGCCCATGCCGACCACCAGGTTCTCCCAGTCGCCGAAGAACAGCGTGCTTTCGTTGCTGCCCGTGCCGAGGTTCTTGGGGATGGTGGTGGTGCGGTGGTAGTCGAAGTCCACCAGCGTGCGTTCGCGCACGCCGTTGGCCCACGAGTCGCGCAGGATGGGCCGCCCGTTCTCGTCGCGCATGTACTCGAAGTGGCGGAAGGTGCGCGGGTGAGACATCCAACCCCACGACTCAGCTTCTTCCACGTCGGCATCTTCCAGCGATGCCTGGGCGGTCTTCAGGTCGTTCATCTCCGGCAGACGCGCTGGCGACAGCGCCGTGATAGCCACGCCAGGGGTGTAGCGCACACCCAGCGGTTCGGCACCAGTCGCAGTGTCGTCGTCCGGCACACCACCCGACCCGAACAACGCGCCGTTTTCCATCTTGAGCCGCATGGCCTTGACCATCTGGTCGCGGATCATGTTCTC
>JAAEQP010000398.1 GCA_024231375.1 bacterium
CTACCCGCGACGAACAGGCGTTCCATGGTACATGCGAAGGGCAGTAGCAGAGCCAGGTAGAAGCGCAATCCGCGCACAGTGTCGCTGGCCATGCCCACCACGTCGGGATAGGCACGCGACTCCAAGCTCAAGGCACGCCGGGCTTCGGTGAAATGCCGCTGGTAGTCCTTCTCTTCAAGCGCCGTCTCGGCCTTCTCCAACGCCGTTCCCGCCAAGTCATGCAACCGCGTAACACGGGCGTTATCAATGCCGTGGCTACCGAAGAACCGGATGCGGGAATCGTTTAGGCGCCACATGTCGCGCGCACTCTGGAGATAGGTTCGCCGAATGGACGGCGTCTCGTCGATGAGGAAACCTTCTCCCGACCGGAACCGCTCGGCACTCTCGTCCGCCTCGTCCACGTTGAGCAGCACGAGCCGCTTCTGGGCCGGACCCGAACTGGCCGTCATCTTCAGCCGCGTGCCCTCAGGTGCGTAGACCGTGGCCGTGGGAGCCAGAATGTAGGAAGGCCACCCGGCTTCGGTGATGGTCGTGCCGTATACGTGGGGGATGCTATTGCTCTCGGCTTCGAGGACCACGAGATTCGTCAAGGAGTTGTAGTTGCGGGGGTCGAAAAGGTTGTAGATTTCGAGTGTCCGGCACGCGAAGGCGACGCAGGTCAGCTCCATCTCTTTCTGGACAGGATTCAGCTTGGAAGGATAGCTTTCGTTGCCGAAATTGCCGAAGTCCGGCGCCCATGTGATACGTCCGCGATTCACTTTGAACGGTTCAAACGACAGCAGTGCCCGATGAGGCGGCACTTCCTGGGTTGTACCTACGGCCACCAACTCGAACTCGCCGTTGGCGTCGGCCGTCAGGACCGAACGCGCGGCGACGCCGCCCAGGAAGGGCTGCACATCGCCCTGCCGACGGACCATGATAAGCGCATCTTCAACCGCCTTGTCGGGCAAGTAGTTCTCGTGGGGATCGAAGTAGACGGCGCGGCCTTTGACGCGACAGATGCTGCGCGGCAGCGACCGTTTGAGATACCGGCCTTCGACGTTGAAGGCGTTGGGCAACAGACAGGCCAGCAACTGGGCCTGGACCGTCAACTTGTCGATGTTGACCTCAATGTCGTTGGGTGTACCCGCGAACAACCGGGTGTCGTTGGTGGTGACGAACGCGAGGGCGGGGATCCCAGCCAGCAAGGCGGGTTCGTGGTTCAGCATCAGGGGGGCGGGCATGTAATTGGGCCAGTCCTTGCCCGCCACGGGGTTGATGGTGTCCACGAACACCGACGTGGCGTCCCACGGCATCACTTCGGCGATACCCGTGATACCGCGATCCTCGCGGCCCGCCACATAGTCGGTGGCACGCCGGCCCAGGTCGGAAAGCCGCGGCTTGAGGTTGTTCACCACTTGGGCGAAATAGTGCCCGCCGAAGAACAGGCCCACACGCTCGGAACGGGACGACAGATCGAGGGAGAAGAAAGCGGCATGGTCCCTCGGACTCACATCGCGCATGGACGTCTCGTACTGCCCCACGTGCTCCCACACGTACTGGCGCGCGCCTTCAAGGGCTTGGAAATGGCCTGAAGTGGCCAGCAACCGGACGCGTTTCTCGAAGGGATGCTTCCGAATTACCTTGCCCAGTTCGAGGAGGGTGGCGATGCCGCAGGCCTGCTCGGCCCCAGGCGCCAACTTCGGCACAAACGACGAACTGTCGTAGTAGGCCTCGATCACCACCACTTCGTGCTCGTTGTGGGCAGCCGTGCTAACGCCGGGAAGGTCTATCCACAGGTTCTTGCCGACGCGTTGCTCCCATCGGGCGTCGGACACCAGGGTGGCCTCGATGTCTTCACTCTTCAGACGGTCAAGGAGCGCGCCGGCGCTGTTGCGCGTCATCCAGAAGCGGGGCACGTTCTGGTGCGACCCGGTTTGGGTGAAGAGTTCCATGGCCCGAGGCGGCCGCTCGCGTTCGACGAAGATGACGGCTTCCGCGCCCAGGTCAACCAGGTACAGCCACTGCTCCCGCGCGCCCGTCTCGACAACGACGGTCGCACCGTCGATATCCTTGCCATTGACGTCGGCCAACCGGCCGAATCCCGCATACACCAGGCGCGTCTGAAGGCCTCCTTCGGGTGTGGCTGCCGGACATATCCCATTGGGATACAAAGGGTAGACGGGCAGGGTCCCGAGCGGTGTACGCAACTCGGTCGTGTCGGCCACCGGCACGGTGACCGGAAACTCTTGGATCTGGGGATCCCCCACTCCGAACGCGCGAAACTGCTGCATGATGTATTCCGCGGCACGGTCGCAGCCAGGGGTCCCCGTCAACCGCGACGGGACGCCCGACAAAGCGCGGACATGGGCGTCGAGTCCCTCCGGCGTGATCAGGGCAGCGACTTGGGGGTACATATCGGGCGTGAACTGAATCGTGGGTTCGAGGTCGGGGTCCTTGTCGGTCTCGGTAGCATACTTTGCCAGATAGAATTGCCCGACCAAGGCCACAGAACCCACGGCAATCCACGTGGCGACCGCCTTGGGCCGGTTAATGACGATGAAGTCGATGACGAGAACGACAAACGCGCAGAGGATCGCGTAGCCGATGCACCCATACGAGCCGCTGACATGGGTCCCCACCATGCCGGCGACGAGGAGCACCCAAGCCAGCGCAAGCAGGACGATGTGCGCGATTCGTCTCATGGTCCCCCGTTAGTGAGGCCGGACGTGGTAGACCTGCGTTCCCATCACGATACCGAAATGATCCAGAAGCTCCCTACCACCGGGTCCCCCATCATCAACCCGACGAAGAAGGGTACGGCGGGCTTGTACCCTTTCGCGCCGCCGTATTTCAGCAGCAGGGCTCTGACCAGCCAGGCAATAAATATACACGACCCGAGCAGTTCCATCGACCACGCGCCGCTGACGGCGTACCCGACGGGGTGAAATGGCCCTCATGTCAGGTTCATGCGCAGGGCGGCCAGCCCGAGCGCGACTAGTCAAGCGTGTCCGGTTTGCTCTCTTCGCCTCCCTCGGACAGGAGCACCTCCTCCAGGAAGTGGAAGTCCAGGGCGTAACGCGATACGTACACCCAGTCGGATACCGGCGCGGCGCGCTCGGGCGCATCGGCATGCGTCGTGTACACAACTCCTCTGGTGCCCAATTCTCCAATGACCCTCGCGAAAGCCTCCGCCTCCGACACATCGCCGTCCACGAAACCCGCCACCATTCTGTACTTCGTGTCAGTCTCTGGCAGCGTTCCCGTTTCGCCATGCTTCACCGTCTTGAAGCCCCGCCGGACGAAGAACGTATCGAGCAGCAAAGAGAGCCCATGCGATTCCGGCGGAACGCAGAGAAGAACGGGACCGGCGTCTTCTTCGGCCTTCCCGAGACCAAACCGCCCGGGTCGTACGCCCAGCATGTCCAGGTAGTCAGCGAGTTCCTTGGCAGCCGCCGTGTACAGTTCCTCGGGGATCAACGCGCAGTCCTGGGTTTGATCCCAGAGTTCCACGGCGTCCCGGGGGACAAGCATGTCGCCCGCGTGGCCAAACCCCATCGCCTTCGATAGCTGATCGGCAAAGGATGTCATGTGGGCCAGGCTAGCGGGCTCCCTGTTCTCGTCCTTGGACTGCTCAGAGCCTTCTCCGCTACGATGACACTTGTGGTGATTGCCGATTGCCTGGCAAAGCCTCTCCGGGAGGTCCCATTCGGAGGCCACGCGTTGCCCCACGTAGGCATGGTCCACGGTAAACGTCATTGTTTCGCCTACGCGCACCGGGGTTCTGCGAGCGTGCGCGCAACGGACAGCCTGCTGGAAATCCACGGAGACGAATTCGTCCAGCACCATCTTCCCCAAGTCATGCAGAAGGGCGCCCAGGAAGGCATCGTCCTTGTCGAGATGGGTGCATTTGGCTGCCAGTGCCTGGGCGCAGCATGCCGCCCCAAGGCTATGAACCCAGAACTCCTGGCGGTCGAATCCGAAGGTATCGCTGGTTCCCTCGAACATTTTGAACACGGACTGCGCGATGGCCATGTTCGCGGTGGCCTTGGTGCCCAGCCGGGCGATTGCCGTGCTCAGGTTGTCGAAGCGTTCCCGCGAGCCCGAGGCAACCGAATTGGCAAGACGGAGCACCGACGCCGAGAGAGCAGCGTCGGTCTCAAGTGGACGCGCGAGGTCCGAGGCACTGCTATTGGGCTCGGAGCAGAGGCGGAGTACGGTGCTCACGGCGTGAGGCAGCGCCATCAAGGATGTGGCCTGCTTGATCACGTATTCGACCCGTCCCCGGGGA